>JANMKJ010000287.1:0-3244 GCA_031371945.1 Rhodobiaceae bacterium | reverse complement strand
GTGGTGACCGCGACAAGGGCAAGCGTCCGCAAATGGGGGCAATCGTGGCACGCCTGGCGGACCGTGCCATCGTGACCGACGACAATCCGCGTACGGAAGATGCCAAAACCATTCGTGCGGAGGTGATGGCTGCTGCCCCTGGTGCGCGTGAAATCGGTAACCGGGCGGAAGCTATTCGGGTGGCCGTTGGCGAGTTGGCGGCAGGTGACATTTTACTGGTGGCGGGCAAAGGTCACGAAGAAGGTCAAACTGTGGGTCAAACGGTATTGCCGTTCAGTGATCATGAGGCGGTGATATCAGCCATTGCCGGAGAAATTTATCATGGCTGACAAGGCCCTGTGGACAGCTGAGAGCTGGTGGCGGCTAGTGGCGGCATACTCATTGGTCAGGTTGTCAAGCCGCTCAATGGCGTGTCCATCGATACCCGCACCATTTCCCAGGGTGACATCTTCGTGGCGATCAAAGGCGACAGCCATGATGCCCATGATTTCGTGGCCAAGGCACTGGGTGCGGGTGCCGGCATTGCCATCGTTTCGCGGGTTACGGCCGAAATGAAGGCCGCTGGACCATTGCTGGAGGTGGATAAGGATCCGCTGCTGGGACTTGAGAAAATTGGCAGGGCATCCAGGGACCGCAGCCTCGCGCAAATCGTGGCCGTGACTGGCAGTGTTGGCAAGACCAGCACGAAAGAGATGTTGCGAGCAGCACTATCAGCCTCGGGTGAAACGCATTCCTCCGTTGCCTCATTCAATAATCATTGGGGTGTTCCACTTACCCTGGCGCGCATGCCGCGCGACACGTCCTATGGTGTATTCGAAATTGGGATGAACCACTCAGGCGAAATTACGCCGCTCGTTGGCATGGTCAGGCCGCATGTGGCAATCATCACCAATGTTGCCCCGGTGCATGTGGGCAACTTCAATTCGGTTGAAGACATTGCCGATGCGAAGGCCGAAATTTTTACGGGTGTGGAGCCTAATGGTCACGCCGTACTCAATCGCGACAACCCGTACTACGAACGACTGGCGGCGGCAGCGCGGGCCGTGGGTGTGAATAACATTGTAAGCTTCGGTGCCCATGAAAAGGCGGACGTGCGATCGGAGCGGGTGGTACTGCATGGCACCTGCTGTTGCGTGACCGCCGATGTGATGGGCGAGAAGATGATTTTCAAGTTGGGCATGCCGGGTGAGCACATGGCGCAGAACAGCCTTGCGGTTCTGGCGGCAGTCAAATTGATGGGCGCCGATCTGGCGCGGGCCGCCCTGGCACTGGCGGTGGCTGGGGCGCCCAAGGGCAGGGGTGTACAGCACCAGCTCAAGATTGATGGTGGAGAGTTCCTGCTGATTGACGAGAGCTACAACGCCAATCCGGTCTCCATGGCGGCAGCACTCGCTCTTCTGGGGCGGGCCAAGACGGGAAAAAAGGGGCGGCGCATTGCTGTACTGGGAGACATGCTGGAGCTTGGCAGCCATGGGCCTTCGCTGCATGCCGAGCTTTCCAAAGCAGTAGACGCCAATCAAGTTGATGCCCTATATGCCGCTGGGCCGCTGATGGCTAATTTATGGGAAATCACGGCGGAATCGCGCAAGGGGGCCTATGCGCAGAGTTCGGCTGAACTTCGGGATCTGTTGCTGGATGAGCTTCGCGCAGGTGACGTCGTCATGATCAAGGGATCGCTTGGCAGCCGCATGGGGCCGCTGGTCGAAGCCATAAAAGAGCGCTATGCGCCGATGAACAGGGACGTTTGAGACATGCTATATTTCCTTCTCACCAGCCTCACCAATGACGTGTCGGCGTTCAACGTATTTCGCTATCTGACGACGCGCACGGGCGGCGCCATCTTGACTGCACTGTTCTTCATTTTTATTGCCGGGCCAAAGATCATCGCCCTGCTGAAGATCAAGCAAGGGCGTGGCCAACCCATTCGCAGTGACGGTCCGCAGCGCCATATCGTTGAAAAGCAGGGAACACCCACCATGGGCGGCCTGATGATCCTGTTCGGAGTGTTTGTCGCGACGCTGATGTGGGCCGATCTCAGCAATCTTTATGTTTGGGCGGTATTGTTTGTGACGCTGGGTTTCGGTGCCGTCGGATTTTACGATGACTTCCTCAAGGTGACACGCTCGACCACCATGGGCTTTTCGAGCAAGGCCCGCCTCATTGCCGAATTTTTGATAGCGGGTGTGGCCGTTGCCTGTTTCATGTGGATTGGCGAAAAGCCGTTATCAAGTTCGCTTGCTGTGCCGTTCTTCAAGGACGTCCTTATTCCGTTCGGGAGTTTTTTCATTCTGGTTGGTGTGTTTGTCATTGTCGGTGCAGGCAACGCCGTGAACGTAACGGACGGGCTTGATGGCCTGGCCATTGTGCCGGTGATGATTGCGGCCGGAAGTTATGGCCTTATCGTTTATCTCGTGGGCAACCATGTTTTCGCCGAGTATTTGCAACTGCATTTTGTAAAGGGAACGGGTGAGCTGGCAATCATTTGCGGAGCACTGGTGGGAGCGGGATTGGGATTCCTGTGGTTCAACGCGCCTCCCGCCATGATCTTCATGGGAGACACGGGGTCGTTATCGCTCGGCGGCTGTCTTGGCGCCATTGCAGTTGCGGTAAAGCATGAAATCGTGCTGGCCATCATTGGCGGGCTGTTTGTACTGGAGATGGTATCGGTCATCGTCCAAGTGGCGTCGTTCAAGATGACGGGCAGGCGGGTCTTTGCCATGGCACCGCTGCACCACCATTTTGAGCAGAAAGGGTGGAAGGAGCCCACCATCGTCATCCGGTTCTGGATCATTGCGTTTGTGCTGGCGCTTATCGGCCTCTCCACACTCAAGCTCAGGTAACAACAGGTGTTTGCTGCACATACATTCAAGGGAAAGCGGGTTGGGCTGTTTGGCTTGGCGCGCTCCGGCGTGGCCTGTGTCGAGGCGCTTCGATTGGGTGGTGCCGAAGTCTTTGCGTGGGATGATGCTAAGGCGACGACTGATGCGGCACGGGATGCGGGCCTTCCCGTATCTGACTTGAACACCATTGATTTCAAAACGCTGGATTGCCTCATCCTAAGTCCCGGGGTTCCGCTCACCCACCCTGAGCCCCACTGGACCGTGGAAAAAGCCAGGCTGGCCCACATTGAAATTATTGGCGACACAGAAGTATTCCAGCGCGAGGTGAACGGCAGCGGCGCACGTGTCGTGGCGATAACCGGCACCAACGGCAAGTCCACAACCACGGCCTTGATCGGCCACAT
>JANMKJ010000250.1:0-2522 GCA_031371945.1 Rhodobiaceae bacterium | reverse complement strand
GATCGAATCGGCTGGCATCAACGCAAGGGCCTTGGCGTTGACGATTCCCCGGGTCTCGGAAGTCGAAGCACAATTGATGGACAGAAAATCGCAATGGGGCAGCATATCTTCGAAGCGGCCATGGTACCTGGCCCCATGTTCCAGAACCTCATCCACCCGCTTGCGGTTGTGGTAGTGCAGTTCCATGTTGAATGCTCGGGCCCGTTTTGCCACGGCTTGGCCAATGCGCCCCATCCCGAGAATGCCAAGCCTGCGTCCGCTCACGTCAAGTCCGAGAGGTGTGACCAGCGAGGGCGCAGGCCATTTGTTGGCCCGCACCATGCGATCGCCCCAACTTGCCCCTCTGGCCGCACCTAGCATAAGCAGGAGCGACGTATCGGCCGTGGCATCTGTCAGCACATCTGGCGTATTGGATAAAACGATGTTGCGGGCTTTTGCCGCCGGGATGTCGATATGGTCGGTGCCGACTGAAAATGTTGCAATCATCCGGATGCTGGCGGGAAGGGCGTTAATGACGTCAGCGCGGCATTTGAACATGGAGGAGATTAACAACGCATCAAAATCCTTTGCCCGACTGGTCACCTCAGCGGCGGCAATAAGCCGGTCTTGAGGATTCAACGCCGCATCAAAGTCCCGACCCAGCCGTTCTTCGACTGGCCCTGGCAGCCTGTGCACTACCAGTATCCGCGGTTTAGCCATTGTTGTCACAATTCCTTTGCCTTAACCTTTGCTTGCGCAAATCACTTGTTTGGGCAAACAATGGACCACCTCATGCATGGAGATTCAAGGGTGTTGAAAAGACTTTTATTGGCGGCCACTTTTGCAACGTTTGCCGTGCAAGCCGCAGCTTCCGTAATCGTACCGCACCGTGCCATATATGACCTGCAAATGCTCCGGGCGAGCCAGGGCGCAAACCTCGGCGGCGTTACCGGGCGCATGGCCTATGAGGTAACCGGCAGTGAATGTGACGGGTGGACGGTTAGTTTCAGGCTCATCAACGACTTTAAATACAAGGAAGGCAACTCCAAGCTCATAGATACACAGTCATCTTCCTGGGAAACCGGAGATGGCAAGGAGCTGAACTACAGTGAAAAGGCTTTTGTCGACAACAAGCAGGACGGTGAAAAGCGCATCGTGGTTTCCCGCGAATCCAAGGATGGGGCCGGGGAGGGCAAAATCACACTCCCCACGTTGAAGGAGTTTTCAATTACTGGCGAAACGATATTTCCCATGCGTCACCAACTCCGCCTCATGGACGCCGCCGAACAGGGGGCGACCCGCGACGTGTCCGTTGTTTATGATGGCTCCGACGACGCCAAGCCCGTGCGTGCCATTTCATCGATAGGCAATAAGATTCCGGCTGGAGCCAGCAAAGACGACACCAGCAACCCAAGTGCCGCCGACCTCAAAAATCTCCCATCCTGGCCCGTAAGCATCGGCTACTACCCCATTGACGACAACAGCACTGAAACACCCCTCTATCAAATAAGTTTCGATATGTACCAAAACGGAGTCTCTACGGGTTTGGTCATGGACTATGGAACTTTCGCACTTTCGGGCAAACTTGCGCACCTCGAGTTCCTGAAGCCGGAAGAGTGCAAGTAGAGCACCATAAATTTGCTTTGAAATCGCAAAAAGCGCACTATCTGTAGCGCCGCAACGTGTTGAAGGGCAAATCGATGGCCAAATCGGCTAATTCAGTTACTGCTACTGGTGACGGCGACGTGTCTGCCTTTCTTGAGAAAGTGCGGACCATGCCTGCGCCTGCCGGTACTGGAGATCGGGGCAAGCTGATTTTCGCTATGGATGCAACCATGAGCAGGCAGGCAACGTGGGATCACGCACTCTCGATCCAATCCGAGATGTTTGCCGAAACCAGCCGCATCGGCGGTCTGGACGTGCAGTTGGCCTATTTTCGAGGTTTCAATGAATGCCGCGCCAGCAAGTGGGTGAGCGACCCCAAGGCACTGGCCAAACTCATGACAACAGTCGACTGTCGCGGTGGAAACACACAAATTGCTAAGATTCTCGCCCACGTCAAAACCGAAATCGGCCGCAATAAGGTAAACGCCGTCATTTACGTGGGTGATGCGGTCGAAGAGAATATCGACAAGCTGTGTCAGGCGGCAGGTGAGATTGGCATGCAAGGTACCCCCATTTTCGCCTTTCAAGAGGGCGACGATATGAATGCACAGGTGGCATTCAAGGAAATGGCAAAGCTCAGTCGTGGCGCCTATTTCAGACTCAACGCGCAGTCAGCCCAAATGCTTCGTGATCTGCTTTCGGCCGTAGCCGTATACGCTGCTGGTGGCAAATCCGCTTTGCTTGCCCATTCAAAAGCCAAGGGCGGCAATTCCGATATGCTACTCAAGCAGTTGAAGTAGCCGAGACATGCCACAATTCATTCTTGCACTCGTCATTGTTTTTGGTGGCTATTGGGTTATCCGGCAATTCGCCAAGTCGACACCAAGTCAAGCAAAGGGTCTGTCCAAGAAAGTGGCGGGCGGTGCGCTGATTGCCGT
>JANMKJ010000241.1:0-1701 GCA_031371945.1 Rhodobiaceae bacterium | reverse complement strand
CACGAAAAAACCCTGGGCCAGCTGTTCTGCGATGGATCTGCCAGGCAGGTGGTGTCCATGCTGCTGGCAGAATGTGCAACGGCAAATGTCGAGGTTATCCTCAATGCCGAAATAACCGACATCACTAAATCCGAATCCTTTTCCGTGACCACTGGCCAGGCCACCTACACGGCCAAGTCACTGGTACTGGCGAGCGGTGGACCCTCAATCCCCAAGATGGGTGCCACCGGATTTGCCTATGATGTTGCCAAGAAATTCGGGTTATCCGTGGTGAAGCCCCGCCCTGCCCTGGTGCCGCTCAAGGTAAAGCCGGAGGAGCTTTCCTTTTACAGCAACCTGTCCGGGGTTTCGCTCAAGGCAATTGCCCGCACCGGGGACGCAAGCTTTGCGGAAAACATCCTGTTCACCCACCGGGGTCTTTCCGGGCCTGCGATTTTGCAGATATCGTCCTATTGGCGCGAGGGACAGGCCATTTCACTTGATCTCGTTCCCGGACGTGATGCCCTCTCCGAACTGAAGGCTTTGCGACATGCCAGACCCAATGCCGAGCTCAAGACCCTTCTGGGTGAACTCATTCCCCAGCGCCTGGCACACTCCATGGCGCCAACCGATCTCGCTTCACTTGCGGCCAGACTCAAGAACTGGGTCGTGACACCGGGTGGCACCGAAGGCTTTGCCAAGGCCGAAGTTACAGCGGGAGGCATTGATACCACTGGACTTTCCTCCCGCACGATGGAGGCAAAGTCTGTTCCGGGCCTCTATTTCATCGGTGAGGCGGTGGATGTGACGGGCTGGCTGGGCGGCTACAATTTTCAATGGGCCTGGGCCAGCGGGTGGTGCGCTGCCATGGCGTTTAATTAGTAAAGACGTGGGGTGCAAGACGCGGTAATGGTATGCAAGAATCAATCTCGGTTTTGGGAGTCATACTTGGATATTACGAGCGGTACGCAATTTTCTGAGGAACTTCGGCAACAGGCAAGGCGGCTTACGGCGTATTGCAGCCAGTTCCGCGGGGCCAGCAATGGCAGCGCCATATTCCAGTTGGTAACCACCGCTGTCCCGTTTTTCGCCACCGTTGGTCTGATGTTCTGGGCGGCGCATTATTCCATCTGGCTGCCGTTGCTGATGAGCATTCCCGCTGGTGCACTTCTCATCCGGTTTTTTGCCCTGCAGCACGACTGCGGGCATGGCTCGCTGTTTCCGTCGCGGCGGGTAAATGAATCGGTCGGCCGATTGATCAGTGTGCTGACATTTACGCCCTATGACCATTGGCGCAGATCGCATGCGCTGCACCACCAGTTGTCGGGCAACCTCGACAAGCGCGGCTTCGGTGACATTGAAACCATGACGGTGAAGGAATACAAGGCAAAGACCTTCTGGGGCAGGCTGCGCTACCGGGCCTACCGGCATCCGCTGGTGGTGCTGGTGATTGGCCCGCCGCTGTTCTTCCTCGTGCTGCAGCGCCTTGCCATGGGGTCCAACATGCCCATGCGCGACAGCCTGCTTGGCATCCTCGGCCATGACCTTGTGCTGCTCATGGTCTACGGCACGCTCACCTATTTTGCCGGATGGCAGGTCGCACTCACGGTGCTGCTGCCCATCTATCTCGTGGCCACATGGATTGGCGGCTGGCTGTTTTTCGTCCAGCACCAGTTCGAAGAGGCCCACTGGGAAGGTGCCGACGAGTGGGACATGAAAATT
>JANMKJ010000027.1:0-1846 GCA_031371945.1 Rhodobiaceae bacterium | reverse complement strand
AATGCCGCAATGTTCTTGACGTGGTCAACGCTTACCGCCGTGTCGGCCGTGGCCTGAAGTCGCTGGCTGCGCCGGTCAAACACCATCTCTGCCGCAGCCGAAAGAAGCAGCAGTCCGCCAGCTATGCGAAAGGCTGAAAGTGAAATGCCCAGCAGCTGCAAAAGTTTTGCACCGCCAAGTCCCGCTGCCACCAGGATGCACAGGGCTATGATCGACCCCCGCAGCGCCACTTCGCGCCGTTCCTTGGGCAACAGGTTATTGGTAAGCCCCAGAAAAATTGCGCTGAGAAAAATCGGATCGGCAACCACCAACAGGGTCGCAAGTGCAGATGTGAGATAGTCAATCATGGCGCTGCGAATAGCACGGAGGTAAACTAAGGGCCAGAGCGCTTGATGAGCTGGATCGTGTTTTCCAGGCTTTGCAGAAACTGCGAACGATTGGCTGGCGTGAACACCCGATGTATGCCATGCAGCTTTCCGCCTTCGCGCAATTGCGACCTCAAGTCCCGCATGGCCAATGCCATTCCTATGCCATCCTCGGTGAAGGGCTTGCCCGTGTGGGCGAGCACCTTGGCACCCTTCTTGATAGAACGTGATGCCAGCGGAATGTCGCTGGTCACGACGATGTCGTTGGCCACAAGTTGTTCAACAATCCAGTCATCCGCCGCATCCGGTCCTTCAGCCACCACCACGCGCTTTACATTATCTCCAATGGGCAGCCGCATGTGGGAGTTTGAAACATAATGGATGACCAACCCATGCCGCCCCGCGACCTTCGCCGCCTCGTCCTTCACCGGACAGGCATCAGCATCAATGTAGATTTGCAAGCCGATTAACTCACATTATTGGGCAGTTCGGACTCGCGTTTGGCGATGAAATCCTTCAGGCCGTCGGCAATGCCTTGTTCCAGCGCCGGCTCCTCATAGGCAGCCAACATGGCGGCGGCTTTCTCGCGACCGCGGGTGTCGTGGTCCTTGGCCCCTTCGGCGGACCATTGCTCATAGGGGTTGAAATCCATCACCGAGGGCATGAAGAAGGCGCTCTCGAAATGCTCAAGCGTGTGTTTGGTGCCCAGGAAATGGCCTTGCGGGCCCACCTCGCGAATGGCTGCCATGGCTTCCTTGAAATCGTCGAAGGAAAGTCCCTGCGCATATTTGTACCAGCCCTGCAGCTGTTCGGCGTCGGTGACGAACTTCGAGTAGCCGCAACACAGGCCCGCCTCAAGCCAGCCCGCCACATGCCAGATGTAATTGGCGCCCGAAAGAATTGCGGCGTGCATCAGCATGTTGGATTCATATCCTGCCTGCGCGTCGTTGAGCTTCGAGCCCACGTGGAAACCGGATGTGCGCCATGGCAGCTTATACTTCCGCGCCAGGGCACCCATGACAAACATCATCTGGGCCGCCTCCGGCGTGCCACCCATGGGCGCTCCGGTTTTCATGTCAACCGTAACCATGAACTGGCCATAGATCTGGGGGCTGCCCGGCCGAATGAGCTGGGTGAAGGCAACACCCACCAGCGCTTCCGCATTCACCTGGGCCACCGCACCAATGGATGACGCCGAAGTTGAAGCACCACACAAGGCAAACGGCGCCAGGATCAGCGGCTGGTTGTGCCGCGCATAAACCTTCATCGCATCAAGCATGGTTGCATCCCATACCAGCGGTGAATTGCAATTGGTGATCGACACCACCACCGTGTTATCCTTCACATAATCCTCGCCGAACACGATGCCCGCCATTTTCATAACGTCTTCGGCGCGTTCCTTCGAGGTGACGATGCCCATGAACGGCTTGTCGGAATGTTTGAGGGCGGAATGGATGATGTGCAAATGGCGCTTGGGCACC
>JANMKJ010000224.1:0-2876 GCA_031371945.1 Rhodobiaceae bacterium | reverse complement strand
TGGCTTCACGGTACCCGTCCTCAGCCTAGGCACCGGCACGTTCGTAGGAGGCAATGATTACTTCAAGGCGTGGGGCAAAACTGATGCCAGCGGTGCCACGCGATTGATCGACGTGTGCCTTGATGCGGGTCTTTCCATGTTCGACAGTGCCGATGTTTATTCCAAGGGCCTGGCCGAAACCGTACTTGGCGCTGCCATCAAGGGCAGGCGCAACAAGGTCATAATTTCCACCAAGGCAACGTTCCGCTTCAGCGAAGCGCCCAACGATGTGGGCTCATCGCGCCACCACATCACCGAAGCGGTGAACGGTTCGCTGAAACGCCTCGGCACTGATTACATCGACCTGTTCCAGTTGCACGGGTTTGACGCCATGACCCCGCAGGAAGAGGTGTTGGGCGTGCTCGATGACATGGTAACGGCTGGAAAAATCCGTTACATCGGCTGCTCCAACTTTTCCGGCTGGCACTTGATGAAGTCCTTGGCCACATCCGAGAAACACGGCCTCGCGCGTCATGTGGCCCACCAGGCGTACTATTCGCTGATTGGCCGCGACTTCGAATGGGAACTCATGCCACTCGCCCTGGACCAGGGTGTGGGCACCGTGGTGTGGAGTCCGTTGGGCTGGGGCAGGCTCACCGGAAAAATTCGCCGTGGCACAGGACTGCCGAAGGAAAGCCGCCTGCATGTAACGGCCGACAATGGCCCGCCGGTGGAAGATGAATATCTTTTCCGCGTCATGGATGCCATTGATGCGGTGGCAAAGGAAACCGGAAAGACAGTTCCGCAAATCGCCTTGAACTGGTTGCTGCAGCGGCCGACAGTTGCCAACGTCATCGTCGGTGCGCGCAATGAAGAGCAGCTCAAGCAGAATCTTGGCAGCATCGGCTGGAATTTGTCACAAGCGCAAATTGCGCAGCTTGATGCGGCGAGCAAGCGGACCAAGACTTATCCCTACTGGCACCAGGAAGAGTTCATCGAAAGAAATCCGCTGCCCGTGTAGAGTCAAAAAAGTCACAGCGGACGAAAATGTATTTGACGTGGCCAATCAGCGCTTGACGCTTCGAGGCGACACGCCATAGCCTTGCGCCATTCCACGAGTTGCGGCGACTCACGTGGGCTTAGACATGCACATTTTTGTGAGGGGCCGCACATGACTGACGAAACTGCCTATACGGAAACCGCCTTTGGGGCACGCAAGCCGATTTTGCCGAGCGTGCTTTCGCTTGGTGCATCAACACCGCGCGAGGTGGAACAGGCCCGCGCCAAATCCAGCCGCAAGGCAAAAATCATAAAGGAAACACCTGCTGGTAAAAGCCCGGTGACGATCTATGCGCAAATCCTGCGCTGGTCCTTTGCCGCAACACTGTTGCTCATAGCCTGCATCGTCGGGCTCACCTATGTGACAGGCAATGATGGCGAAACGCCGTTCTACCCGCTGGCCATACTGGCAGGGGCACTCGGCGCATTCCTCAGCTCGTTGATCCGGCTTTACAGCGACGCTGAATATCCCAAGCTGTTGAACAATGGCGTGGCGCGCGCCCTCAAACGCTGGGATTTAACCGTCTATTCGCTGGTGCCACCCGTCGTGGGCGTGCTTGCTGCGGGTGTCCTGTTCGTAATTTTTGCAGCTGGCATGCTGGAGGGCGGCGCATTGTTTCCAACATTCAAGTGCCAGCTCGCCGGTGCTGATTGCGCAACCTTCAAGGATTTCATTTTCAATTTCGGACCGGGAGAGGCAACTGGCTATGCCAGAACCATTGTCTGGTGTTTCCTCGCGGGTTTTGCCGAACGGCTGGTGCCAGACAAATTGCGTGGACTCGTCTCAGGCGTTGGCCAAAACGATGATTAAGGAAACTAGTCCTTAAACACGCGCTGCTTCACTTGCCTATATACGGCCATTCTCCGGAACTGTAAGTTGGCTTTCTCACGCACAAGGCAAAGCTGGAGTAAAGCCGCATGGCAAATGCCGACGCCATCACCGTGGATCTGGCCCTTGTCCTTGCCGTTGATTGTTCCAGCAGCGTGGATGAAGGGGATTTTCGGCTGCAGATGGATGGCATCGCCGCTGCGGTACGCAATCCGCAACTGCTCGACGCTATTACTACGGGCCGCCACCGCGCCATAGCACTCACGCTGTTGCAATGGTCAAGTGCCAAGAGCCAGGAAGTAACGATCGGCTGGCGCGTGCTGGTCCAGGCTTCCGACCTTGAGGCCTTTGCGCGCCAGGCTGAAAGCGCCAAACGCAAATGGTTGCCCGGTGGCACGGGGTTGGCTGCTGCAATCGTCTACAGCGTGGCACTGCTCGAAACGGCACCCGTCGTGGCCATGCGTCGGGTGATTGACGTCTCCGGTGACGGCGAAGACAATGACGGTGGCAGTGCGGCCCAGGCGCGGGACGAAGCCGTGGCTCGTGGTATCACGGTAAACGGCCTGCCGATCATCAGCGGTTCGAGGCGGCTGGAAACCTATTACCGCACGCAGGTGATTGGTGGCGACGATGCGTTCCTCGTGCCCGCCGGGAACATGATGGCGTTCGAGGACGCCATGACGAAAAAACTGTTGCGCGAAGTGGGCGTATGGACGTCCTGAACAAATGTGAACTGAAAAAGGAAAAAACATGGCCGACACCGACAAGCTTTTTGCAGGCTCGATTCCCCTGATTTACGACAACCTGCTGGTGCCGTTGATCTTCACGCCCTATGCACGTGAACTCACCGAACGCCTGGTGAAGCTCGCTCCGAAGAATATCCTGGAAACCGCCGCCGGAACCGGCGTGGTGAACCTGACTATGGACGAAGTTCACATAGCCGAGACCCATCTAGCCGCAACCGAACAAAACAGGACGATCATCGGCCGCGCCCAGACCCATTTGGCCG
>JANMKJ010000204.1:0-7861 GCA_031371945.1 Rhodobiaceae bacterium | reverse complement strand
TCCAGTTGGGCAACCCAGTCGGCAAGGTTGGTACCCCGGCGCGTTTCCGTGCCATGTCCGAGAAGGTCATAGGTTACCACCCGGTGGGTATCTTCAAGCTCACGGATTTGCGCTGCCCATATGGATTGGTTCAGGCCAACGCCGTGCAACAGGATGAGCGCAGGCTTTTCACTCACGCCTTTTTCTCTGCCGCCAATTCTTCCATGTCCATGTAACGGTTGCCGATGCGCGGGAAAGCGCGGCCCGTAGTTGCACCGCCAATGGCTACCAGAATTTCGTCGGGTCCCGGTGCATCGGACACGGTGAATTCCAGCGTTAAATAGTGCGAGCGAAAACCCTCATCAATCTTGTGCATCATGGGAATTTGGATGGATGAACCGGCAACGCCCCTGCGATTGGTAAAAGCAAGGTAGGATTTACCACCAACGGCACCACGGAATTTGTTGCCAAAGCGCAGGGTGTGGATAAGGCCTGAGGCATGCTCGATTTCACCGTTGAGGCCCACGATCGCGGCCTTGCCATAGGCTTCGATTTTTTCACCGCCGCCCAATTGCTCGAGCAATAGAGGAACGAGGATATCGCCCAGCACCGGGGCCATGCTCAGAATTTCAGGTCGCAGGTCTTCGACAAAGCCTTTGCCCACCCAGGGGTTCTGGATGACGGCGGCAACGCCTGCCATTTCCACCGGCACTTCAGGGGCCATGCCGCCCTCGATGTAGGTTGTTTCAATAAAGGTTACGGTCTTGCGAATGATCGGCTTCATCGACCCTACTCCGCCGCCTGCTGCAAACCAACGCGGCCCTTGAACCGCGGCATGACTTCCTCGGTGAAGAGCTTGACGGAGCGCATGGCCGCATCGTGGTCAACACTGGGGAAGTCCGACCAAACAAGAAGCTTCTGCAGATTAAGGACGTCAATCATTTCTTGAATGCGGGCCGAAATCTCATCTGGCGTTCCAAACAGGAGGTTCCGCTCATCAAGGAAATCGACAGACAGCAGATCCAGCTTATTCTCGGTCTTGGGCAATTCCTCTCCGAGGTGACGGTGGTTTTCGAGACCGCGCCAATGGCAGACCCAGCGGAGGTAATCCACGATGCCGTCACCGCCCAAACGCTTGGCTTCCGACTTGCTTTCAGCACAGAACATGTCGCGCACGAGGGACACACCCTCGCCCAGCTTGACATCGCGCTGTTCCTTGGCTGCCTTCTTGTCCCGGTAGAGTTCGAAACGGGGTTTGAGTGCATCGGTGGGTGGAATCCACATCATGGCGCCCATATTGTTTTCGGCGGCATATTGAATTGCCAGGTGCCCATCCACCACCTGGTGAATAGGTGGAGACGGTTGCTGCAGGGTGCGAGGGACTACCGTGAGCTTTTGCAGCTCTAAGGTTGTCATGTCCTGGTAGTCGGCGCTCTTGGGTGACATGCCATGGTCCCAGGTAAATCCGGGATCGGGGAAGTTAAAGAATTCGCCCTTGAATTCAAAATACTGGTTGGCCCAGGCGCGGCGCACGACTTCAAGCGCTTCAGCGAAGATGCGGAAGTTCTGGGCGGGGTTGCGCGTATCGGCCATTTTATTGAGTTGCAGGGCCTCGCGCCCGTAAATGCCGCGTCCAACACCAACTTCAACCCGGCCGCCGGACATGTGGTCGAGCATGGCAATGTCTTCGGCAAAGCGTAAGGGGTGCCAGAAGGTGATGATGTTTGCCGCCTGCCCGATACGAATGCGCTTGGTGTGGGCGGCCGTCCAGGTCGACATGAGTACCGGATTGGGGACCACCTCGAAACCTTCGTAGGAAAAGTGGTGCTCGGTGTACCAGATCGAATCCCAGTTGTGGGTATCGCAGTACTGCGCGAGGGCAATCTGTTCCTTCATCAAGTCGCCAAAGGGCTTGTTGTGGCGATTGGTAACGTTGGCGAAATATCCGAATTGCATTTTGGCGGGTTCCATCTGATCAGCTTTCAGGAATATTGGCACACACCAATTTCGCTGACTGCCTGCCGACTTCAGCTGGGAACAAAGCTAACAGAAGCGGGAAAGCTTGTCACGGCCCCACCTCAGCAGCCGCAACACCACTGGTGATCCTCTTCAATTTACGATCGTGATCTTCGCAGAGCCTCGGCCATACTTCTGAACGAGATTATAAAGTGCCGCAGCATTTTGCGGGGCAAGACGCACGCACCCATGAGAAGCAGGGCGCCCGAGGTTTTTCACATGATACGTGCCGTGAATGGCATAGCCACCGTGGAAAAACACGGAGTTCGGCATTGGCGCATTGTCGTATTTTTTGGAGAAATAGACCCGGGCCGTGCGCTGAACCCGGTAGGACCCGCGCGGCGTATGGTAACCAGAGCGGGCGGTGGAAACCTTCCATCTGCCGTAATGCCAGCCGTTTACTTTCACCAGCATGGACTGCGACGAAACATCGATCACAACACTAATTGCGCCGGGTGCTGCCTCGCGCTGCTTTGCCTCAACCGGTAACAAGCTCACCAAGATTGCAAGCATGGCAACGCCTAGAATACTTGAGAATTTTCTGAACATATTTTCTGCCCTGATTCAGGCCCCCACTCATAGAAACACCAATGATGGGCTTTTTCAATATGTATCGTAACTAATTACAGGTTACGTTAATCAAACAAGAATTCGCGGCCAATCTTCACCCGCTGGACGCCGTCGTAGGCGATAATATCCGCTGTAGCATAGGTTTCCGTGAGGGTTGCGGGCAGGAAGCTGCCAGTCCCCACCATGTTAAGCGGTGCATTGGCGGCGCCCATAACCTGGCATTTTTGAGGATCGAATCCTGAAGAGGCAACGATCTGCGCCTGGGCGTACCCGGCGTTGTCCAGGGCGCGACGTACGTGGATTATCGAGGCCACGGAAACGCCCTTTCCGAACAGAATCCGGCGAACTTTATCCACAAGAATATTATTGGGATCGAGCTGGAAGGCCCTGCCACCCAGGACCTGTTCTACAATGTTGTACTCGCCGGACACCCCTAGCCAATGGCCAACAGCCTCAACGGATTTTTCGTAGTCCAGGCCTTCGGCAAAGCGGCCACCGTGGGTATCGAGCCTCACGCCAAATGACTTGCCCTGGTCCTGCAACCTTGCTTCTTCGTAAAACCACTTGGCACAGCGCAGGGAATCTGAAATTTCCTCGCCGGTGTAATCCACCAGAGCAATAAGGGTGTTGGCTTCCGGAATTGTTTGCGCAAACAGCTTCATGGCGGCCAGTACATCGCCACTCGTGTAGCCAACCAATGCGTGGGGCATGGTGCCCATGCCAGCAATTGCACCAAACAATGGCGCTGTGAGATCCTGGGATGACCCGACAAAACCTTTGACGGATGGGTCGGCCCTTTTGGCGGCGGCACTGCCAACGGCTGCGCCATAGGCTGCCAGAATGTTCATTTCAGCACCCGATGCGTGCCGCGCATGCATGTCCATGAATGCGGCGGCTGGAATGGCCCTGCACATTTCATAGGCATTGTTGGCGGACACGCAAGGAAAGCCAATTTTCTGCAACAACAGGGTTTCAACTTCCGAGAGCCTGGCCATGGAGCCCGTGATCTCCAGCAGCTTGCTTTCTGAGGGAACGATATCACCCTCCTCGTAGAAGCGCTTGATGCGGGCAGTTGGCACAAGGCGCTTGATCATGCGGATGGTGGGTTCAAGAGCTGCCACCACGCGGCGGCGCATGAACACGGCAAAAGTTACGTCCATGTCACCATGGTCTGCTACAATGCGACTTGTGTTGGTGAAATACTTATCGGTCTGGCTGGCAATAGGGCCAGCGGCCAAGGCAATATCCACCAACTTATCCAAAATGGCTTCATAACCCGGGATAAGTGGTGCCCGCTTGTCCATGTCAGGCCAGATTTTTCATGAACTGGGCGGCACCTTCCTGCATCAGGTCGACGTCAACCGCTGCGGCCATGAAAGTATAGCCCATGGCGTTGTAGGTCTTGACGATGTCGGTAGTTCCGGCAAAGGCTCCGGCTATCAGACCGTTCTTTTCGGCGACAGCGGAAATACGCTTCATGGCCTTCAATGCCTTGTCCGACGTCTTGTTCAACTCGGCACCATTCGACAGGGCAATCGACAGATCGCTTGGTCCCACGAAGAGACCGTCAAGGCCCGGAACGGAAGCGATATCTTCCACGGCATCAAGGGCTGCCTGGGTTTCAATCATGGCGAACACTTGCGTCATGGAATTTGCCTGCGCCAGATATTCTGCAGCGGTGAGGCCGGTTGCCTGGGTTGCGGTGTAGCCACCCCAGCTCCTGCCGCCTACGGGCGGGTACTTGGCAGAGCGGACCAAGGCTTCCGCCTCTTTGCGACTGTTGATCATGGGGGCAATGATGGCCGCGGCACCGGCGTCAAGGCATTGTCCGATCAGGCCCGGTTCATTCCATAAAACGCGTACCACTGCTGCCCGGCCTGCATTGTTGATGGCTCCAATGATGCCAACCGCGTCAGAAAAGCCTATCATGCCGTGTTGCATGTCGAGGCATACGCTTTCAATTGGCAACCTTGCCACCTGGGAGGCCAGCAAGGAGCTTGGAATGGTGAGCCAGGTAAAAAGAAACGGCTTGGTTTTATCGGCAAGCCGTGCCTTGAGGTTGAAATGTTGTGCGGTCACTTATCCCGCCCTGATCTGTTCAATGGCAACGGCCATCAGCTCATCAAGCTGGCGGTGGATCTGGTGATCCGATTGCTCGATCTTCTTGGTATCAAAATCCTTGCGAATTTTGCGGAACAGGTCATCTGCACCCGCCTCTTCCAGATCAGCGACAACGACTGACTTGGCGTAGGCCGTAGCTTCGTCACCGGAAAGGCCCATCTTTTCAGCGGCCCACAGGCCAACGAGCTTGGCGCGACGTGAATTGGCCTTGAAAAGCAGCTCCTCGTCGTGGGCGAATTTCGATTCGAAGCCCTTTTCACGATTATCCATGGTCATGGCGATCTCCCTTTTTTCATATCCCATTGAAATAGCTAGTCGCACCTGCCAAATCAACACCTCAAAGGCGTTGTGCGCTGCAATAATTACAGCTAAAAGCCCGCGTCTATGGCAGTCTTCATTGCCGTAGAGTAATAGATGTGAACATTGCGTAGCCCTGCTGGCTTTATGCGAGCAGGATGTTTAGGGTTTTGATGAGGATTATACAAATGACCACCAGAAGAACCCGCATATATGAAGGCAAGGCCAAAATTCTCTACGAAGGCCCGGAGCCTGGCACAGTTATCGTACATTTCAAGGACGATGCCACCGCCTTCAACGCCCAGAAGAAAGCCGTGATCGAGGGCAAAGGCGTTTTGAACCAACGTATTTCCGAGTTCATCTTCACACGCCTCAACGACCTCGGCATTCCCACGCATTTCATGCGCTCACTGAATTTGCGCGAGCAGCTGGTGCGTGAAGTTGAAATCATTCCGCTGGAAGTGATCGTGCGCAATGTGGCCGCTGGTTCCCTGGCAACCAAGCTTGGCCTTGAGGAAGGCACACCCCTGCCCCGCTCCATCATAGAATTCTGCTACAAGAATGATGCGCTCGGTGATCCCATGGTTTCGGAAGAACATATCACCGCGTTTGGCTGGGCAGCGCCACAGGAAATTGACGACATCATGCACATGTCGATCCGCATCAATGATTTCCTCACGGGGTTGTTCCTGGGCATTGGCATCAAGCTAGTCGATTTCAAAATCGAGTTTGGCAGGCTTTACGAAAATGACATGATGCGCATTGTGCTGGCCGACGAAATCAGCCCGGATTCGTGCCGGTTATGGGATATCAAGACGAACGACAAGATGGACAAGGACAGGTTCCGCCGCGACATGGGCGGCCTTGTCGAAGCCTATCAGGAAGTGGCCAAGCGTTTGGGCATCATTACCGTAAACGACAAACCGGAACGGGCCCGGCCCAAGCTTGTGAAGAGCGACAAATAATGAAGGCGAAAGTTAAAGTCACACTCAAGAAAGGCGTGCTTGACCCACAAGGGAAAGCCATTGAAGGCGCTCTTGGTTCACTTGGTTTTGGCGGCGTTGAAGGGGTTCGCCAGGGCAAGTATTTCGAGATAGACGTGGCGGAAACGGACAGGGCCAAGGCCATGTCAGCTGTCAAAGCCATGTGCGAGAAGTTGATCGCGAATACGGTTATTGAGAATTACGATATAGAGTTGGCATGAAATCAGCAGTCGTTGTTTTTCCCGGCATCAATCGCGATGGCGACATGATGCGGGCGCTTGGCGCGGTGACGGGTACGGCACCGGTTGCAGTCTGGCACACGGATACGGCGTTGCCGAAAGTTGACCTCGTAGTTGTTCCGGGCGGGTTTTCCTATGGTGATTACCTGCGCTGCGGGGCCATTGCAGCGCGTTCACCCATCATGACAGATATACGTGCCAAGGCCTTGAAGGGGCTCAAGGTTCTGGGGGTTTGCAACGGCTTCCAAATTATCACTGAGGCCGGCCTGCTGCCAGGGGCACTGGTCCGCAATGCGGGACTTCGGTTCGTCTGCCGCGAGGTGAAGTTGCGCGTTGACAATAACAGGACGTTCTTTACCAACAGAATGCACAAAGGTGCGGTGGTCTCCTGCCCGGTTGCCCATGGCGAGGGAAACTACATTTGTGATGCCGAAACCCTTAAAGCCCTTGAGGGCGAAGGCCAGGTGGTGTTCCGCTATGCCGAGGGCACCAATCCAAATGGCGCCATGAATGACATCGCCGGAATCGTCAGCGCGGCTGGCAACGTGATTGGCATGATGCCGCATCCTGAGAACATGATCGAGCCCCTGCACGGAAAGACCGATTGCCGGCCGCTGTTTGAAAGCCTGCTTGCGGCCTGACGTTTCGAATTTTCATAAAGTCCGACGGGCATGGTTAAGCATTGCTTCACCAGCCATAGCGTTAATCATAGATTAACAGCGCAAATTTAGCTCATATTTAACCACGCCCGCAGGCCTTCGAGCGACGGGTAAAATGCGGCAATCAAATGTGGGATCGTCATCATGCTGGTCAAGTTATTGTTCAAGAAACAGGAACCCTATCCCGAAGACGTTCAGGCCCTTATCGAACTCAGCGTATCGCTGCGGGTGCGCATGGATAAAATTGTCCATGGTTACGACATCGACCAGGCCGGAAGTCTGGCAGCCTAGATCCACTCCAAGCACCGAAGGTTAACATCATGTTCAGTTCGTTTTTCAAGAAAGACAAGACCACCGCAGAACAAATCGTCGAACTCAGCGAAGCCAACGTTGCGCTCCGCGTCCGTATGGATAAAATACTCTATCTCAGCACCGTAAAGCAGGTTGGCCTCTCCAAGCCACCCCGCCCGGTATTTGAAGGCCGCCAGGCGGCCTGACAAACCGTTTTTCCCCTCCTGGAAGAAGGAAATTAATCTCCGCAGGTGTCGCATAGCATTGTAGCACGTTGCATAACCCTTTGAATTTGCTTGATCTGTGTCTCATGCCGTGTCTCACTGTGAGCCATCGTTTCATTTGAGGTGCTACCTATTCTGACTGCAGGTAGCAGAGCGGAGATCACCAATGCCAAAGCTTCATCTAACCAAATCTGCAATTGACGAACTTGTGGCAGGTCACTCAGACACGGTCTATTGGGACGATAGCGTTCCTGGTTTTGGCTTGAAAGTTACACCACAGGGTCGGAAGGTGTTCATTGTCTTGTACCGGACCAAAGACGGGCATAACCGGCTACGCAAATTCACCATTGGCACCTATGGGTCAATTACTCTTGCAATTGCCCGTATCGCTGCTCAGCGAGTTCTCGCCGACAGGAACGAGGGCAAAGATCCCGCCAGGACTAAACGGGACCTCCGCAAGAAGGTCGTCACTGACACCTTCG
>JANMKJ010000196.1:0-8871 GCA_031371945.1 Rhodobiaceae bacterium | reverse complement strand
CAACAATCACGTTGCCATACTCAACGCGCTTTACCGTACCGTTTACGATCTGGCCAATGCGGTCCTTGAACTCGTCATACATGCGCTCGCGCTCGGCGTCGCGCACCTTCTGGACGATGACCTGCTTGGCATTTTGCGCGGCGATGCGTCCAAAATCGATGGGTGGCAAGGGCTCGGCGATGAAATCACCAACCGTTGCAGCAGGATTGCGGCGGTTGGCCTCTACCAGGCTGATTTCCGTGGCTTCGTTTTCGACCTTTTCCGAAACCAGAAGCAGCCGGTTCAGGCGAATTTCACCGGTTTTTGCATCAATTTCGGCGCGGATTTCATTTTCAGCACCGTAGCGGGCCTTGGCTGCACGCGTAATCGCTTCTTCCATGGCTTGCAGCACAATGGATTTATCAATCACCTTTTCGCGTGCTACCGCATCGGCGATTTGCAAAAGCTCAAGGCGGTTTGCACTTACTGCTGGTTCAGCCATTTTCGTCTCTCCCGTTTTCGGAAATTTCAGTTGTCTCGTCAGTCCATTCACTGCCATCGCCGAGTCCTTTTGCAGGCAGTCGGGCACGGGCAGCTTCAATCAGTTCATCTGTGAGAGTGAGTTTCGCTTCGCCAATGTCGGCAAATGGAACACCAATCAACAGGGGCTCGCTGCCGCCCGCCGGGTTCTCAATAAACAAACGCACCTCACCATCGGTAACGCCTTCAAGGTTGCCCTTGAAACGCTTGCGTCCAGCCACCGGATTGGCCATCTCAATGCGCACCTCATGGCCGGCCCAGCGCTCAAAGTCGTCTACCCGCACCAGAGGTCGGTCAATTCCAGGGGAAGAAATTTCAAGCTGGTATTTGGTGGATACGATATCTGCCACATCCAGCATCGGCGAAATTGCCCGGCTGAACTGTTCGCAGTCAGTAATGGAAAACGTGCCGTCAGGCCGCTCACCCATGATTTGCAAGGTCGTCCCGGAAAGCTTCACGCGCACCAGCCTGAAGCCCATGCTTTCCAGCACCGGCTCGACAAGCGCTGCAACCCGCAAGGCAGGTCCAGTTTCCCGTGAAATTCGCGTTGTATCCATGTCGTCTCTGAGGCAATAAAAAAAGCGGGTTCCGGTTTGGAACCCACTCTCAAACTTTGCGAGTGAACTTAAGTTAAGTGCTATATACGCTGGCCTTGGCCTTTCTGCAAGTGCCAGCTCGCTCAGGCCTGGTCCAATGGCAGGACGGTGGTCTCCTTGATTTTCTCCATGACAAAGCTGGAGGAAACGTCAGACAGCGGAATTTTGGCAATAATGCGCTTGTACAGGCGGTCGTAGCCCTTCATGTCCGGCACCAGGACCTGCAGCAGGTAATCCGTGTCCCCCGTTGTGCGGTAGGCACCGACAACTTCCGGAAATTCTGCCAGCACACTGGCAAATTTCTCCAGCCATTTGGGGTCGTGCTGGGCTGTTTTGACCGCAATGAACGCCACCAGACCCAAATTGAGCTTTTCCGGATTGAGCAGCACCACCCGGCCCAGAATGATGCCGTCCTCTTCAAGTCCCTTTACCCGTCGCCAGCAGGCGTTGCGCGACAGGTTCACCTTGCCTGCCAGCTCTTCAATCGATTGCGCCCCATCTCGTTGCAGTTCCGAGAGGATGCGCCGGTCCTTTGGATCAAGCATATCAAATTTTCCTGAATATTGGGATATCATCCCATATTTAGCGCATTATCACCAGAAGTTTGGGATGAATTTCAGGAAAAATCAATACATATTGAATTCGGGCAGTATACGAGAACACATATCATGCAAACCTTCAAAAGACTTTTCCTTGACCACCCCGCAACCGTTGACGAAAGCTACTTTGAGCACCTGGCATTCGCCTTCCGATTTTCAGGCCGTTTGTTCCGGATCGGCATTGCGGCACTGGTCCATGGTGCCGTTCCCTCCGCCTTCGAAACCACCGCTTCAACCGAAGTTTTGAAGCTCGGCGATGAGATCCGTGCGCGCCGCCGTCTAGCCAAATAGCGGTAAGCTGATCACCACGGCAAAGGCGATGAGGGCAAGGCTAATCGTGCGGAACGTACGGGCGTCGGCAAATCCAAACATGCGCGCGCCTGCAAATGTGCCAATGCCATAGGCAGGCCCGGTAAACAGCGAGAATTTCAGCACCTGCAGGGTCATCAGCCCGCCCCATGCGTAAGTGAGAAGCGTCAGGACCGTGCTGGCCGCAAAATACAGGATGATGTTGGCGCGCAACTTGGCATGCGCTGTGTTCGTGCCCATCCAGTAACTCACGACTGGCGGTCCACCAATTTGTGCAATGCCTGAGAACAGTCCGGAGATGGCACCTACTGAAACCGTCGCCAGCGGATGCGGAACACCGCGGTAGCGCCAACCCGACAGCAGTAGCAACAGCATCGCCGTTGCCATGCCGGCAATCATCCAGCGCAAGGTCAGAGGTGCAAAAACCGACAGAATAAAGGTGCCAACAGGCACGCCAGCCAGGGCCCCCGCAAACATCAGTGCCACGTCGCGCCTGTCGCCCACCTTCCAGGCCGGAGCGATGAGATAGCTCGCGAATATGCCGTCAATGATCACCAGAATGGGGGCCGCGAGTTTGGGCCCCACCAGGGCTCCGGCCAAGGGCACGAAAATCAGCGCCGCCCCAAACCCGGAAAATCCGCGCGCCATGCCAGCCACGAGTGCTGCCACCATCATCAGCGCCAACGTCAGTGCACCGGTATCGGGAAGCAGGTTCATATGCGCTCAAACGTCAGATACCGCGTCGTGCGTCCCTCGCGCTTGGCCTTCGCCTCGTAACGTGTCTGGAACCAGTTGTCATAGGGCTCGGTGGAATCACGCCGCACCACAAACCCGCCGTGCTCGGCGCATTCCCGCAGCGTCCACTCCACATATTCAGCAATGTCACTGGCAAAAAGAAATATCCCATCAGGTTTCAGCAGCGCATGAAACTGCTTCAGCGTTTCAGAGTTAACAATGCGGCGCTCATGGTGCCGTTTCTTGGGCCACGGGTCGGGATAGAGAACCAGTATTCTTGTAAGCGACGAAGCAGGCAGCTTTTCCAAAAGATAGCGCACATCATCGTCATGCACGCGAATGTTGGTGATGGCCCTTTCCTCAATATGGGCAAGCAGTTTTGCCACACCATTGCGGAAGGGTTCGGCCCCAAGGAAATTCACATGGGGCAACGTTGCAGCCTGATGCGCCAGATGTTCTCCACCACCAAAACCAATTTCCAGCCAAACCTCGCCGTCAGGCAACGGATTTTCAAGATCAACGCGAATGGCGGGTAGCAATTCTTCGGTCAATTGCAAATGATGACGGCGCAGGGTTTTACCCCTGCGCCGGCCGTAGAATTGAAACTTCCTGTTTTCGTCTTCGCTCACTTCACCGCTGCTTTGAGCGCCTTGGCCAGATCGGTCTTTTCCCACGAGAACCCACCATCCTTGGTAGGTGCGCGGCCAAAATGTCCATAGGATGAAGTGCGTGCATAAATCGGGCGGTTGAGATTCAAATGCGTGCGAATGCCCCGGGGATTAAGCTGCATGACTTTCCCAATGGCTTTCTCGAGCTTTGCTTCTGCAACTTTGCCTGTGCCATGGGTATCAACATAAATCGACAAGGGCTCTGAAACGCCAATGGCATAGGAGAGCTGAATGGTGCAGCGCTTGGCAAGTCCTGCGGCAACTACGTTCTTGGCGAGGTAGCGTGCGGCATAGGCTGCCGACCGGTCAACCTTGGTAGGATCCTTGCCGGAGAATGCGCCACCACCATGGGGTGCTGCACCGCCATAGGTATCAACAATAATCTTGCGGCCCGTAAGGCCCGCATCGCCATCGGGTCCGCCAATGAAAAACTTGCCCGTGGGGTTCACATGCCAAACCGTATCCTTGGTGATCCAGCCCTTGGGCAACGCTTTCTTCACATAGGGTTTCACCAGCTTCAGCATGTCAGCCGAGGTGAGGCTCTCATCAATATGCTGGTGCGAAACCACGATCTGCGTGGCGGCAACCGGCTTTCCGTTCTTGTATTGCAAGGTGACCTGGCTTTTTGAATCAGGACCGAGTGCCTTTTCAGCACCCGAATGACGGGCTTCGGCGAGAAGCTGCAGAATGCGCTGTGCATAATATAACGGTGCCGGCATCAGGTCCGGCGTTTCATCACAGGCAAAGCCAAACATGATGCCCTGGTCGCCAGCACCTTCGTCCTTGGCCGCACCCGAGTCCACGCCCTGCGCAATGTCGGCCGATTGGCCATGCAGCAGGATCTCTATTTTTGCGGTTTGCCAATGGAAGCCGCTTTGCTCGTAACCAATGCTCTTGATGGCAGCGCGTGCTGCCGCCTCGATTTTGGCATGGGTGACTGAGGCAGGTCCGCGCGTTTCACCGCCAATGACGACACGGTTGGTAGTGGCAAATGTTTCGCAGGCGACGCGCACCTGCGCAGGATCCATTCCCTGCTCTAGCGCCTCGCGGAAGAACAGGTCGACGATTTCGTCAGAAATGCGGTCACAGACCTTGTCCGGATGGCCTTCAGAAACGGATTCGCTGGTAAACAGATAGTTCTTGCGTGACATCAAACACCGCCTTTGGGCTGCCTCAAATACGCATAAAGAAACCTTTATGCCCTAAGGCATGGGTTAATGGCAGTGTTGATAAAGCAGGTCAAGAGCAAGGACGCTAAAATGAACTGTTAGTCCTTCATATCCACAATGGCGCGGGCCAAAGTGGCAATGAGCTTGCGCTTGGTTGAACTGTCAGCATCGCGAAACGCCTTGGCCAACTGGATGCCTTCTGAATTCATCAGGGAGGTCATCACCGTATTGTCCGAAGCAGGCTCGCTGAAACCCACAGTTCCCTCGGCACTGGGCAAATCCTCAAAAAATGCCTGTACCGGTACGCCCAGGATTTTGGCTGCATAATACAACCTGCTGGCACTGATGCGATTGGTGCCTTTTTCGTATTTCTGAACCTGCTGAAAGGTGATTCCCAGCAATTCACCCAATTTTTCCTGGCTCATGCTGATGATTTGGCGACGCATACGCAGGCGTGAGCCAACATGCACATCAATATAATTTGGATCGCGTCTTGTCATGTTACCTCAGACCGTTGCCCCCAGTCTGGTGCCCAAATAAGCGGAAGCATTAAACTGTGGAATTCAGATTTGCAGCAATCAACTTCCGGTTACTACATACTGTAATTGTAACCAAAGTACAAACAAAATCGCATAGCGTGTACCCAACAGATGAGGAAAACACACAAAATCTCAGGTTTTCTTTTGTAGTATTATACTACCAAACAACAGTACCAAGAGCATTGAAAACACAACATATTTGCCAAAATTAGCAAAAAAAGTGGGGGGCAAATCCGGTGGCAAACTCACATCTAAAATGCCCTCCTCCCCCACCGGAAGACGTGAAACATAGCGCCCATAGGAATCAATAACAGCCGAAATCCCGGTGTTGGCGGCCCGCACCATGGGCAAACCCTGCTCAATTGCACGCAATCTTGCCTGCGCCACATGCTGGTAGGGACCGGTCGAGTTTCCGAACCACCCGTCATTGGTCACGTTGACCAACCACGAAGGCCGCCGCTTCGCATCGACAAAGGAATCCGGAAAAATCGCTTCATAGCAAATTGAAAACCCGACCGCTGGCGCACCCGCCAGATCATGGGTCACAGGCCCCGAACCTGCCTGGAAACTTCCTGGCACTGTGACGACCTTACGAAACCCCAACGGGTTCAAGAGCCATTCAAATGGCAGAAACTCACCTCCCGGCACCAACCGCCATTTGTCATAACGTGCGGCGACATTGCCTGCTCCGTCAAACGCCAGCACACTGTTGAACACCTTGTCATCGCCCGCCACAGCACTATTGTTTTTTTCGCGGCGCAATGCCCCGGTAATCAGCACACGGCCAGCACCAAGCAACCCTGCAACTTCGGCCCGTCCGCCATCGCTCTCGTCAATGAGGAATGGCACCGCCGATTCAGGCCACACGATGATGTTGATCGGCATGCCGCCAGCAGCGGGGCGCGACGACAATTCCAGCAACTGGTCGAAAATCCCGCGCACGTTATCGCTGCGCCATTTGTCATCCTGCGAAATGTTGGGCTGGACAATGCGAATGTTGACAGCATCGCCCCTGCCGCCTGTGACAGTTTGCAGGCGAAGGCTTCCCCATCCAAAACTCAGCGCCAGTGTTGCCAGAAAGGCCGCGGCCACAAGCCTGTGCGATCGCTGAGCACTTCGGTCAAAAATGATTGGCCATGATCCCGCCCACAGCAGGACGAGGACTGTGAGGCCGGTCATGCCCCATAGAGATGCCGTTTGCGCAACGGCGCCCATGCCGTCACTGGCAAGACCAGGTGCCGCCCACGGAAAGCCGGTAAAAAGCGCGCCCCGCAACAGCTCGGCAACGCCGATCGCTGCCGCAAACATCATGGCCAATGGCAGTCGCCTGCATCCCGTCACATTGATGAAAACAAATGCAAGGCCCCAATAGACGGACATCGCAGCCGCAAGTCCGCCAACTGCAAACGGCATCATCCAGAGATAGTCCTTGCTATCCACCAGGAACGCAAAACCGATCCAATGCAACGCCCACAGGAAGTAACCAAAGCCGAATGACCACCCCACGGCAAATGCTATGCGCCAGTTCCGCCTTGCAACCTTCTGAAGCATGGCGATTATCAATGGCGTCACCACAAACAGCAGCGGCCACCCATCCAGCGGCGGCAATGACAGGGCTGCGCCAAATCCCAGCAGCAATGCCAACCCAACGCGACGCCACCCCACAAGTCCGGTCAGCCTGTCCATCACGTGAACGCCCATCGGATCACGCTGCACGAAATGGTGCAGCAATGTCCCGGCATCAGCCTTTCTTCTTTTTTGCAACCGCTTCCGCCATGGAGCACATGATTTCAAACATCATCACCGCACCGGCGTAAGCCGTCATGCCCGAAGGATCAAAAGGTGGAGAAACTTCAACCACGTCCGCTCCCACGATGTTGAGGCCGCGCAGTCCCCGCAACATCTGCTGGGCCTGGAAGGTTGTAAAGCCACCAATCTCAGGCGTGCCGGTACCCGGCGCATACACAGGATCCAGCATGTCGATGTCGAAGCTCACGTAGGTTTCACCCTCGCCGACGACGCCGCGCGCAATTTCCATAACCTTCTTCGGTCCAAGCTCCATGGCCTCTTCGATTCGCATCAAGCGAACCCCCATTTTTTCGCCGTACTCGAAATCTTCAAGGTCATACATGGAACCGCGCAGGCCAATCTGAATGGTGCGCTTGGGATCCAACACCCCTTCTTCAATGGCGCGCTTGAACGGCGTTCCGTGGGTATATTTGAAACCGCCGAAATAATTGTCGTAAAGATCCGTATGCGCATCGAAATGTACCATGCCTACGGGCTTTTTGGCACCCACCGCACGCAGGATGGGCAGTGAACACAAATGGTCGCCACCGGCCGACAGGGGCCGGATGCCCTTGGCCATGAGCTTCTTGAAATAGGTTTCAACCCGCACTAGTGCATCGTCAACGCTTGCGGGGTTCACCGGGCAATCCCCAAGGTCTGCCACATTGGCCAGATCATAGGGCACCACGTGGGAGGTCTGGTGCATGCGCCGCACCATGGACGACATGTCGCGCATCTGGCGGGGACCGTGGCGTGGCCCCGGCCGGTTTGATGTGCCGCCATCCCATGGAATACCAACGATGCCGATATCAACACCCTTGGCATCGTCAAGCGCCACATGAGGCAACCGCATGAATGTTGCGATGCCGCCAAAGCGCGGGGTGACGAGACCGGATACGGGCTGGTTATATTCGCTCAATTCGAAAACTCCTGTAAAACTGGATACACAGTTTGGCCCCAAGTGATATTTGACGCAAGGCCAGTGCCATGGCTACGGTGGTTCCATGGCAAACACATTTGATATTATCATTATAGGGGCGGGCATCGCGGGCGCATCGGTCGCTGCCCACTTGGCCGAAAAAAAACGCGTCGTCATTCTGGAAATGGAAGAACGCCCTGGCTTTCACACCACGGGCCGATCCGCCGCCACTTTTGAGCCCAACTATGGTCCACCGCCTATGCTCGCCTTTACCCGCGCCAGCCATGATTTCTTCGTGAGCCCGCCACCGGGATTCACCGATGGTCCGCTGCTGATCCCCCGTTCTTCGCTATTTTTCGAGGCCGAAGGCCAGGAGGCATTCACCGAAAAACTGCTGAGCAATGGCGCAGGCCTTGAGGAACTAACGGAGGCCGAGGCCCTCGCGCATTTTCCCGTGCTGCGCAATGGTTATGCAAAACGCACCTTCCTTGATCCCCATACCGGCGATCTCGATGTCGACCTGCTGCACCGCGGCTATCTCAAACTGTTCAAGTCGCGCGGTGGCCAGTTGCTCACCAATGCCACAGCCGAAAAAATATCGCGCACCGGAAATCTCTGGCAGGTGGAAACTCCGCAAGGCCTGTTCGAAAGCGAAATACTGGTCAATGCCAGTGGCGCCTGGGGCGATGTGGTTGCCGCACTGGCAGGTGTGAAGCCGCTGGGCTTGCAGCCCAAGCGCCGTTCCATCGGCGTCATTCCGATGGATGGCATTGCTGGTGCCGCCGACTTTCCGATGGTCACTGACGTAGGCGAAACCTGGTATGCCAAGCCGCAAAGCGGCAAGCTCATGGTCTCGTCCGCCGATGCCACTCCCGTTGAGCCGCATGATGCCTACGCCGATGACATGGCCATTGCCGAGGGCATCGAACGTCTGATGCATGCAACCACCATCGAGGTCAATCATCTCGACCATTCCTGGGGCGGTCTCAGAACTTTCGCTCCCGACGGTTCGCCGGTGGTGGGTTACGAT
>JANMKJ010000158.1:0-13483 GCA_031371945.1 Rhodobiaceae bacterium | reverse complement strand
ATTGTCGATGCACCGAAGGCCAATATTGGCGAATATTCGGTGACCGAGATTTCGCACAAGCTTAAGAAAACCCTTGAGGAAACCTTCGGGCATGTGAGGGTAAGGGGGGAACTATCGGGCTACCGCGGACCGCACTCCTCGGGCCACTGCTATTTCTCGATCAAGGACGAAGGTGCCAAGCTTGACGCCGTCATCTGGCGTGGCAATTTTTCCCGGTTGCGCGCCAAGATGCAGGAAGGACTCGAAGTCATTGCCACCGGCAAAATCACGTCCTATCCCGGCAAATCCAATTACCAGATCGTCATTGAAAACATTGAACCCGCAGGTGTCGGCGCCCTGATGGCATTGCTCGAGGAGCGCAAGCGCCTGCTTGCCGCCGAGGGCCTGTTCGATGCGGATCGCAAGAAGACCCTGCCCTACCTGCCTAAAATGATCGGTGTGGTGACCTCGCCCACGGGTGCCGTCATCCGCGATATTCTGCATCGCTTGAGCGACCGGTTCCCGCGTCATGTTCTGGTGTGGCCGGTGCGGGTGCAGGGTGAGACATCGGCTTCCGAAGTAGCGGCTGCCATTCGTGGCTTCAACGCCATGGCCGATGGACCCGATCTATTGATTGTAGCGCGCGGCGGTGGCTCGCTGGAAGATCTGTGGGGGTTCAACGAAGAGATTGTGGTGCGCGCCGTTGCTGAAAGCCGCATTCCAGTCATTTCCGCCGTAGGACATGAAACCGATACGACGTTGATTGACCTCGTGGCCGACCACCGCGCCCCAACGCCAACAGCAGCGGCTGAACGGGCAGTTCCGGTGCGGGCAGATTTGCTGGCGGAGCTTGCCTCGCTGAATGCCCGGCAGCTGCGGGGCATGGCGCGCTATTTCGAGGAAATTGGCACCCGGCTTCGCGGTGCATCCCGCGCCTTGCCAAAACCAGATGAGATACTCGCCCTGGTGCGCCAGAAGTTTGATAATCTTGCCCTGCGCTTGCCGCCTGCACTTAAAGTAAATGTTCAGCGGCACAGGCTGGCACTGGTAAAAACCGCCAGTCGCCTGACGCTTGCGCCAATTATCAGGCACCAACAGGAACAGGCACGAAGGCTGACTGAACTGCAGCTGCGTCACAACCGCGCCATGGTACTGAAACTGCAGGGATTGAAAGACAGGCTGTCGACGGAAGCCAAGCTATTTGCAGCATTGAATTACACGTCGGTGCTGGCTCGCGGGTTTGCGCTGGTGCTTGATGCAAAGGATCGTCCGGTGAAACTTGCAGCATCAGTGGGCAGTGGACAAAGCTTGAAAATCCAGTTCGCAGATGACACATTGGCAGTAGTCGCCACGAAGAAAACCTCACAGGGCGAATTATTTTGACAATGGATGCCCGATGAATTTTCTCGACCCCAACTTGGTCAGCCAGCGCGAGGCGAAGCTCAGATACCTGGATGCCGATTACCAGGTCTTGCGCGAAGGTGACTTTGTAAGATGTGCGGTTTCCGGCGGGCCCATCAGTCTGGAAAACCTGCGATATTGGGATGTAGAACGCCAGCTGGCATTTGCCTCAGCCGAAATGGCATTCGAGGCGTTTTTGCAGCGGGATCAGAAAAACCGGTGAAGGACGTGGCGAATGCTGTCCTGAAACACCGCCACCATGTTGATTGCGAGCAGGATGCTTTGGATGTTGGAGGCGGTTTCCTTGCGCAAAGGCTTGGCCTTGCGCATGCGACGTGAGGCGAACCAGATGAAGAAAATGGCGTTGAGAATGAGGATTTGGACAATAATTGGCGGATTTCCCCTGGCAAAATAGCCGAAGAGCTGTTCCCATGGCGTCCGATTGACCAAGTCTAACATATCTTTTCTCACTCAACTTGCATCACTCCCCCTCAGTGCCATTTATAGGAGGCGGAAGTTAACTTTCAGTTGCAAAATGCGGTTTGACTGGAATGCGTAAGAGTCTAAGTGTATAGAGCGTTTCTTTTAAGTTCGGAGTTAGTAGAATGTTAACCAATTGGACACCTGACAGCTGGCGAAAATTCCCCATCGTGCAGGTTCCTGACTATGCCGATGCCGCCAAACTTGATGCGGTGGAAACCCAATTGGCGGGCTTTCCACCCCTGGTTTTTGCCGGCGAAGCCCGCAAGCTGAAGCGTAAATTGGCCCGGGTGGCGGAAGGCAAGGCCTTCCTGCTGCAGGGTGGCGATTGTGCGGAAAGCTTTGCCGAGCATTCTGCTGACAATATCCGCGATTTTTTCCGGGTTTTCCTGCAAATGTCGGTGGTCATGACCTTTGCTGGAGGGCAACCGGTGGTGAAGGTTGGCCGTATTGCGGGGCAGTTTGCCAAGCCGCGTTCGGCGCCCACGGAAACCATCAATGGCGTGGAATACCCCATTTACCGGGGCGACATCATTAACGACAGTGACGTTACCGTTGAAGGCCGAAAGCCCGATCCGGAACGCCAGATCATGGCCTACCGGCAGTCGGCAGCGACACTCAACCTGCTGCGGGCTTTTGCCCAGGGCGGTTACGCCAACCTCGAGCACGTACATAAATGGACGTTGGGCTACTTGAAGGATTCTCCTGCGTTTGAGCGCTATCAGGAGTTGTCGGACCGGATAACCGAGGCTTTGGGCTTCATGAAGGCCTGCGGCATCAATGCCGACACGGCACCGCAATTGCGGCAGACAGATTTTTTCACCAGCCATGAGGCCCTGCTTCTCGGCTATGAGCAGGCGTTGACGCGGGTGGATTCCACCAGTGGCGATTGGTATGCAACGTCCGGCCACATGCTGTGGATCGGCGACCGAACACGTCAGGCTGACCATGCTCACATCGAGTTCTGCCGCGGCGTCAAGAATCCGATTGGCCTCAAGTGTGGTCCGTCGCTCAAGGCGGACGACCTCATCAAGCTCATTGACAAGCTCAATCCAGAAAATGAGCCCGGCCGATTGACATTGATTGCACGCTTTGGGGCAGACAAGGTTGAAAAGCACCTGCCGGAACTCATTCGTGCGGTGCAGCGCGAGGGTCGCGTTGTCGTATGGTCGTGTGATCCCATGCATGGCAACACCATCAAGGCCACATCCGGATACAAGACGCGGCCATTCGAAGCCATCATGACGGAGGTTCGCCGCTTCATGGCCATTCACCAGGCTGAAGGCACACACGCGGGTGGCGTACATGTTGAAATGACCGGCAAGGATGTAACGGAATGCACCGGCGGTCTTCGCGCCTTGCGTGATGAGGACCTGAATGACCGCTATCACACGTTCTGTGACCCGCGCCTCAATGCGGCCCAGGCTCTGGAACTATCGTTCCTCGTGGCCGAAGAATTGAAAAAGGAAATGGCGTCGCGTCCTCGCACAGAAGACGACGAGTCGATGGAAGCTGCCGAATAGATGATTGATTTTTACTACTGGGACACACCGAACGGTTACAAAGTTCAAGTATTCCTCGAAGAAACTGGTCTTGCCCACAAGATCATTCCCGTCAACATCGGCAAGGGGGACCAGTTCAAGCCCGAGTTCCTGGCGATTTCGCCTAACAACCGGATTCCCGCCATTGTGGACAATGATCCGCAGGGCGGCGGTGCTCCAATTTCACTTTTTGAAAGTGGTGCCATCCTGCTTTACCTCGCGGAAAAAACTGGCCTCTTCATTGCAAAGGATATTCGCGGCCGGGCGGAGGTATTGCAGTGGCTGTTCTGGCAGATGGCGGGACTTGGTCCCATGGCCGGTCAAAATGGCCATTTCAATGTATATGCACCCGAAAAAATCCCCTATGCGGTGGATCGTTATACCAGGGAAACCACCAGGCTTTATGGTGTGATGAATACGCGACTTGCCGACCGACCCTATCTTGCCGGCGAATATTCAATTGCCGACATGGCCTGCTATCCCTGGATTGTTCCCTACAAGCGCCACCTGCAGGACATCAACGCATTTCCCCACCTTAAGCGCTGGTTTGATGACATCGGCAAGCGCCCGGCTGTGGTAAAAACCTACGCAACGGTTGACGAAAGCTACAAAAAGCCGATGACTGAGGCGGAACGCAAGATATTGTTTGGGCAAACGGCGCGCTAGGCAACGTTCACGACTCAGGCTTTCCAGAATGAAATGCGCTGCAGCAGGCGTTGCGCAAATGCCGCGCAGAAAAGAACGGGCAGAATCATGAAAACTGTTGCGGCTGACAGTTGCGCCCATTCCTCGCCATCGCCACCCGTTTGCGCCTCCTTGATTGACATCTGGCCGATCATCCATGGTGGCAATGTGGCGACACTATCGCCAGCAAGATAAGCTGCAAACAGGTATTCGTTCCAGCACAGCGTGAATATCAACAGGCCAACGACGGCAATACTCGTGGCAACCATTGGCAGAAAGATTGTGAAGAAAATCTGCAGGTGCGAGGCTCCGTCGAGCTGGGCCGCCTCTTCCTGGTCAGTCGCCCCGGCACCGACTACAGGCAGAAACAGCCACATGGCAACGGGGAGATTGGCGGCGGAATAGACGAAGATCAAAATGAAATAGGAATCCAGGGTGCCGGTGTAATGGGCCATGACATAGATAGGCAGAACCACGACAACGGGGGGAAGCAGGCGCGTGGATAGAATTGCAAAAAGGATTTTGTCATTTCGCAACAGACTATTTCCCTGGAAACGCGACAGTCCATACACGGCCATACCGCCAACCAGCAGTGTAAGCCAGGTTGACGCCACCGCTATCACCGCTGAATTGAGGAACCGTCGCAGCAAATGGTCATTTTCATAGGTCAGGATGGAAAGCCACGGGTGGATTGACGGTGAGAAGTCGATAAAGGGGAGGTAAAATGGGCCCCCCATGATCGCCATGTCTTCCTTGAAAGACGTGATCGTGATCCAGTACAGCGGGAACACACAGACCATCGCCCATAAGATCAACACGGCGTGCATGGCGACGGCGGAACGCGACAACCGCCTTTGCACGTGAGATTCGCCCCGCTCCATCTAGCGTCGGCCGAAAAGTCGCTCAATATCAGCGAGCTTCAATTCCACAAATGTTGGGCGCCCATGGTTGCACTGTCCGGAATTTGGTGTGGCTTCCATTTCGCGCAGGAGTGCATTCATTTCTTCGGGCTTCAGTTTGCGACCGGAACGCACCGAATTGTGGCAGGCCATGGTAGCGAGCACATGGTTTACGCGCTCGTCGACAGCCGTGGTCTCACCCAGTTCGGCCAGTTCATCGGCAATGTCATGGATGATGCCTGCAACATCTGCACCGTTCAGCACCGAAGGCATTTCCCGCAACAGCACGGCACCCTCCCCAAAAGCCTCCAGAACGAGTCCCGATTGGGCCAATACCAGTTCCGCCCCTAGCAGGCGTTCAACATCGGTTGAATCCATCTCGACGACCTGCGGCACCAGCAATGGCTGGGTTGCAATGCCCTCGCCCGCCCGTTCGCGCTTCAGTCTTTCGTAGACCAGGCGCTCATGGGCTGCGTGCTGGTCAACCAGAACGATTCCCGTTGCCGTTTGCGAAACAATGTAGTTGTCATGAAACTGCGCCCGAGCCGCGCCAAGCGGAAATTCCGCGGTGAACTGCGTTTCCTGGGGCGGTGCGGCGAGCGGCAGGCTCATGGCGAGGGGTTGTTGGCGCTCGGCGAAACCGCGCGATGACCCGGTGAAGGAAGGCACGGCACGGAAGCTGGAGACTGTTGCCCGGCCCATGTCGGTATTTGAAGACAGTCCATCGCGTGCCAGGGCCGCACGAATGGTGGAGACGATCAATCCCCGCACAAAGGCACTATCCCTGAAACGCACTTCTGATTTTGCGGGGTGCACGTTCACGTCAACGCGCTCAGTTGGACAGGTGAGAAATATGACAACAGCAGGAAACCTGGCGCGAGACATGAGGTCGGCATAGGCGCCGCGAATGGCGCCGGTGATGAGCTTGTCGCGCACGGGCCGGCCATTGACGAACGCAAACTGCATGGAACCCTGGGCGCGGCTGAAAGTGGGGAGTGCGGCATACCCCTGCACATGCACAGCTTCGCGTTCGTTTGAAAACGCAACGGCATTCTCCATGAACTCCTGACCCATGATGCGCGCCACGCGGGCCTCACGGGTTTCATGGGCTGGCGCTTCAATCATGCGGCGCTCTTCAGTGACAAAACTAAAACCTGCCGATGGATGGGCGAGGGCCAGGCGACGCACCACGTCTGCGGCTTCGGCGGTTTCCGTGCGATCAGCCTTGAGAAATTTCAACCGGGCTGGCGTTGCATAGAACAGGTCGCGCACTTCAATTTCGGTGCCCGCAGCAAGCGCTGCTGGTTTCAACTCCTGCCGCATTCCGCTTTCGATTTGCAGCACGTAAGCTTCGTGGGAATTCTTCAAGCGCGAGGCTATCGCCATACGGCTCACGGAACCGATTGATGGCAGCGCCTCTCCCCTGAAGCCAAGGGTTTGAATATCGATCAAATTATCGTCGCTCAGCTTCGACGTAGCATGGCGTTCAATGCACAGGGCCAAGTCAGCGGCTGCCATGCCGGAGCCATTGTCAGTGACGCGGATGAAAGTTTTGCCACCTCCACGAAACGCCACATCAATTTGCGAGGCACCGGCATCGAGTGCATTTTCAACGAGTTCCTTCACCACGCTTGCCGGGCGCTCGATGACTTCGCCAGCCGCAATGCGGTTTATGGTACCTTCTGAAAGCCGATGGATTCGCATGGACAATAGTCTAGCGGAATGCCGGATGCTTTGCACTTGGCCGATAAAAATGCAGCTTTGCGAGCCAAACAGGAAAACTAGTAGCCGGCGAGCCGTGCCAGCATCATGAGCAACCCCACGACCGAGACGGCCCAAGCTGCCGTTCGCACGTAAACGGTGCCCGCCATGTAGATCGGCAAGTAAGCAATCCGGCCAAGGAGCCAGATGGTGGCACCCAGTCCGCCGGTTTGCCCGGTGGCAATCAGGGCAAGATCGAGCGCCACGAAGGGTACAAAATTCTCGATGTAATTCGTAAGGGCGCGCTTGGCGCGGCCGAAGGCCACGCCCTTCGGCTTCTTTTCCTCGTCGCGGGGAGTGAAGAGGTAATAGTCACCAAATTCTGCACGCGCGGTAATTGCGTTGCAAAGAACATGAGCCAGCCACAACAAAACACTGAGTTCCAGACAAACCAGTTCACTCATCGTTGGACCCTCCCGAATCGCCCGGCCATGTTTGGCAAGCACCTTGTCATAACTATGCAGCAGGCTCCCGTCTCAGGCAATAGGACCCCTACAACCCCACAGGCTTCCCCACGACAGTGACGATCAGCTTGTCACTGTCGATCAGGCGCTTGGCCTGCGCCTTCAACTGGTCGAGCGTGATGGCCTCGATCCTGGCGTTGCGTGTATTCACGTAATCGATGCCGAGGTCCTCCTGCTGTATGCCCAGCAACTGGCGTGCAATCTTGTCGTCACTATCAAAGCGCAAGGCGTAGGAACCGGTGAGGTAGGTCTTGGCGTCATCCAGTTCGGCCTGTGTGGGCCCGTTGGTTGCCATGGACTTGAGCACATCCTTTACGACTCCGAGGGCTTCGCCTGCCTTCTCATTCTGGGTGCTAACGGAGCCGATATATAACCCGGCATGGTCAAGTGGTGCCAGTCCATAGCCGACGCCATAGGTCAGGCCGCGCTTTTCGCGCACCTCCGTGGTGAGGCGGGAAGCAAAGCCGCCTCCCCCCAGGATATGGCTCATGACATAGGCCGGAAAGAAGTCGGGATCATTGCGCAGAATGCCCTGCTGGCCGAAAACGATGACACTTTGCGGAATAGCACGGTCAATGATCTTGATCGCGGGGCCTGTGGCGATCGCCGTGTCCGTCGTAGGCTTTGGCGGTTCAGAGTTGGGCAGGCCGCCAAAAATTTCGTCCAGTGCCTTGCCGAGTGTCACGACATCAATATCACCCACCACCGACACCTTCAGACCCTTGCGGCTGAACAGCAGTTTGTGCATGGCCTTCAAGTCTTCCGGCGTGATGTTGGGGATTGATGCCGAGGTGCCATTTGAAGCGCGAGCATAAACGTGGTTCGGCAGTGCAAGTTTCATCCAGGCCATTGATGCAATACGGTCCGGATCCTGCTCCTGGTCGCGGGCCGATGCCAGAAACTGCTGGCGCACGCGTTCCATCGCTTCACTTTCAAAGTGGGGTGCCGTCAGCGCAGTGCGCAGCAATGCGAAAGCTGCTTCCTTGTTTTTCGAGAGGGTTTGCAGGCTGCCTTCGAATTGGTCGTTGCCCGCATCAAAGCCGATCTTTACCGCGAGCTCGTCACGCTTGGACTGGAACTGGTCACCGGTCATGTCGCCGGCCCCTTCGTCCATCATGCCGGTTATGAAGTTTGCGGTACCTTCCTTGCCAACGGGGTCCGAAGTTGAGCCTCCCTCAAACGAGAAATTCATGGCAATGAGCGGAATGGTGTTGCTTTCAACCAACCACGCCTTGATGCCGCCGGGGCTGGTTACTTCCTTGATCTCGATGGCCTGTGCTGGGTGCAGGAACAGGACAACGGCAAGGCAGGCAAGCAGTGATTTCAGGAATGTCAGGTGCATGGTCAACTTTCGCATCAGTTTTGAACCGGGGTCTCGGGCAACAGCACGCCTGTGACCGAGCGTTTCAGGGCGATGATCCTTTGGGCTGCAGCACTGATATCGGCTGGTGTGACCTGGGCCACTTTAGTATCGCGGCCCTGCAGGTCCGCCACGGTTTGCCCGGTCATGAGTGCCACGCCGGCAATGCGCGCGAGGCTCGCCTGGTCATCAAGCAAGTAAACCTGTTCGGCCTGGGCTTTGTTGCGTACCCGGTCCAGCTCGGCCTGGGTCACGCCATTCTTCAGCACGTCAGCCAGGACTGCGTCCATCGCCGCTTCAACTTTTCCAACATCCACGCCAGTGTTGGGCATGCCGTAGATGCCAAAGGTGCCACTATCGAGATTGTCGCCCGTGTACCAGGCCCCGGCGCTGGAGGCGATCTTCTGTTCAACGACCAGTTTCCGGTAGAACCTGCTCTGGGTACCTGATCCCAAAATGTCAGACAACAGATCAAGGGCATAGGCCTCGCGACCGGTCGCCGTTGAAATGGCGGGAGCCAGGTAACTGCGCTGGAACACCGGGGAAGAGGCGCGTGCATCGGTCATTGTTACCCGCCGCGCGGCAATCGGGTCAGGCTCGGCAGTGCGCACCCGGGGTGTTGGCATGAAAGTGTTCTTCAACGGGCCATAGTATTTTTCCGCCAGCGTCTTTACCTGTTCAGGTGTTGCGTCACCGGTCACGACCAGAATGGCATTGGCTGGAGTGTAATGAGCCTTGTAGAAAGCGAGTGCGTCGTCGCGGGTGAGCTTTGCCACTTCCGACATCCAGCCGATGACCGGCTTGCCATAAGGGTGGGCTGTATACATGGCGGCCTCAATCTGCTCGGCCAAAAGAGCCGAGGGATCATTTTCTGTGCGGGTGCGGCGCTCTTCTCGCACCACGAGTAACTCGGGCAAAACGTTCTGGTCGGTGAGAACCAGGTTTTGCATGCGGTCGGCTTCCATTTCCATCATCAGGCCCAGCCGGTCACTGGCAATGCGCTGGTAATAGGCGGTGTAGTCGCGGGTGGTAAAGGCGTTCTGCTCACCACCGTTTATGTCCACAAGCCGGTCGAACTCGCCCGGAGGATGGTTGCTGGTGCCCTTAAACATCAGGTGCTCAAGAAAATGTGCAAGGCCGGATTTCCCCGATACCTCATCGGCAGATCCAACCCGGTACCATACCATGTGGGTGACCACGGGTGCGCGGTGATCGGGAATGACGACCACTTCCATGCCATTTGCGAGCTTGAAATCGGTCACATCCATGTTCATGGCGCTGACCGGCAGCACGGATAAAATCAGAAGCAGGATTGGCACTACAGTAATTTTTGCAAGTCGCATGAAGTGGCTTTCTAAGGGCGTGGAATCACACACGTTTAGGGATGCACGGGATTGGCGCTGGCGTCCAATGAGATTTTTGTAATGTGATGGGCTCAGCCGTCGCTGAAGATATTGCCGATGTTCCTGATTGTGCCATAGCCGGGTTGGGATTCGCGCTTCTTTTTCAGCATGGCAACCTTGAGTTCGGCCTGGAGTTCACCCTTGGTTTTTTCGGTGCCATCGGCTTTCACTTTGGAAATGCCGTATTGGGCGTAGATATCACGGGGCGGGGCCTTGGCGACCGGGGCGGGCGTATCGGCATATAGGGATTCCGTCGGCTCGGCTGATGCCACGGCAGGTTCCTGATAGGTTTGGACCGGGGCTGGTGCAGTGCCGGGCGGGCGCAATTGCAGGTCTGGCGGCATGGCAAGATTGTTGCCAACCTGGATATTGTTGCTGGAGGCCGGTTCCGGTGACGAGCCCATGCCCATCGAGTTGAGCATCCCCGACGACGAGCATCCACCCAGGAGCACTCCCATAGCCAATAGTGAACACACCAGTTTCATGCCGCAAATTCCCTGTGCAACGAAAGCAAGGCGCGGTTTGCTTGTCAAATCGGGCATTTCCAAGGCCCTAGGCCGCTCGTCTTTCGCCAAGGGATTCATAGAGCAAAAGGCAAACTCCTGCAACAATGGCCATATCGGCCACATTGAACACGTACCAGCTGAGGTTTCCCCAGTGAAAATGGAAGAAATCCGCAACCGCCCCATGGACATAGCGGTCGAGGGCATTCCCCAAGGCCCCGCCAATCACCAGGCCCAGGGCCGCGGCCGCCAGCGGGCGATGCGAGCGGCTCAGCCAAACCCAAAGAACGGCACTGATCACCAGGCTGAGTCCGATGAGCACGCTTTGTCCGTTGGATTTCAACAGGCCATAGGAAATACCCTGGTTCCAGACAAGGATAAGTTCGAAGAATGGCGTCAGCGTCACGGGCTGCCGGGTCTCTATGTTGAAGACCTCCAGCATCCACCACTTGTGAGCCTGGTCAACCCCGAAAACCAATACGGCCAAGGTGAGACCTATCGGTGCCAGCGGCCCCCACAAGGTAAACCTCATGCGAGGGTTTTCCCGAACCGCTTCTGCCATTCACGCACGGCCTCTGCATCCCTTGGCGTGATATCGGGAAAATCCTTGTCCGAACCAATATCCTTGGAAATCTTCCACGAGCGAGCGCATTTCCTGCCCTCGGCCTTGGCCGAGACAACACTGACGTTCTTCACCTCAGCAAGTCGGAAGGCGTGCGGCGGCCCTGCCCCCTCCACAACAGCGATGTCAGACGTGATGCAAACCTCTGCAAAGTCGCACGCACGCAAGGTGGCAATATCTGCGGCATCCATGTCAACATAGACGGTGGGTGCAGCTTCAAGTGATGAACCAATGGTTTTCTGGGCGCGTTCCAGTTCGAGGGCACCGGTCACCACACTTCGCACGTTGCGGATCATGTCCCATTTTGCGGCGATGTCCGGGTTGTGCCATTCCTCCGGCGTCTTGGCGAATGGCATCAGGTGCACCGAACTGCCCTCGCCCGAAAAGCGCGTGAGCCATACCTCTTCCATGGTGAAAGTGAGGATGGGTGCCCACCAGGTGGTCAGGCAGTGGAACAGCTGGTCCATCACCGTACGGCACGATTTGCGCTTGTTGCTTGACCAGGCATCGCAATACAGCGCGTCTTTACGGATATCGAAATAGAAGGCACTCAAGTCCTGGCCCATGAAATTGGTGAGCAGCGCAAAAATGCGCTTGTAGTCAAACACCTTGTAGGCGGCCTGCACTGCCGCATCGATTTCATGCAGGCGGTGCAGGATGTACTGCTCAAGTTCCGGCATGTCGGACGGGTAAACGTTTTCCCAGTCCTTCAGGCCGTCGAGGGCACCCAGAATGTAGCGCATGGTGTTGCGCAGCTTGCGGTAGGCTTCCACATTGGTCTTGAGGATTTCCTTGCCGAGGCGCAGGTCCTCCGCATAGTCGGCGGACGCGACCCACAGGCGCAAAATGTCAGCGCCCGACTGCTTAATCACGTCCTGGGGCGTTACAATGTTGCCAAGCGACTTTGACATCTTGCGGCCGTCTTCGCCCACGACAAATCCGTGCGTGAGAACCGCGTCATAAGGTGCGCGGCCGCGCGTGCCGCAGGATTCGAGCAGTGACGAATGGAACCAGCCGCGGTGCTGGTCTGAACCTTCGAGATAGAGATCAGCTGGCCATTTCAAATCGGGTCTCTGTTCCAGGCAGAAGGCGTGGGTGCAGCCGGAATCGAACCATACGTCCAGGATATCGCGCACCTGTTCCCATTCCTGGGAATTGTAGTCGGATCCGAGGAAGCGAGTGGCAGCGCCATCGGCGAACCAGGCGTCCGCCCCGTCCTTGGAGAATGAATCCGCTATCCGCTGATTGACCTTGGAATCATTGAGTAATTTCCCTGTTTCCTTGTTCACTAACACAGCAATCGGCACACCCCAGGCGCGCTGGCGCGAGATTACCCCGTCGGGCCTGTCGGCAATCATGCCGCGCAGCCGGTTCTGCCCGGCAGCGGGAAAGAACTTGGTATCCTCAATGGCTTTCAGGGCCTTGTCGCGCAGGCCGTGGCTCGACATGGAAATGAACCACTGGGGGGTGTTGCGAAAAATGATGGGTTTCTTGGAACGCCAGGAATGCGGATAGCTGATGGTCTTGCGCTTGGCCGACAGCAGCATGCCCGCCTCCTTCAACGCATCCATGACCCGTCTGTTTGCATCGCCCCATTTGCCATACTGGTCGATGACGCGGCCGCCTTCAAAGCCAGGTGCGTCCTTGGTGTAGAAGCCATCGGCGTTTACGGTGGAAGGAATGGGACCGCCATTTTTCTCCATCCAGATATTGTAGTCGTCTGCACCATGGCCCGGAGCGGTATGGACAAAGCCTGTACCGGCATCGTCTGTCACGTGATCGCCGTCGAGCAATGGAACGGGGAAGTCGTATCCTTTGGACTTCAGCGGATGGTCGCAAACCATTCCGTCGGGATTGGCATCACCGACCCGAACATAGGTTTCCACCCGGCCCGCCTTTAAAACTTCATCGGCAAGCTTGTCCGCAATAATAAATTTATCGCCAGGTACAGCCCAATTTCCTTCCGGTGCGGCAGTGACTTCGTATTGCCCGTAGGAAATTCTAGAAGAAAAACTGATGGCGCGATTGCCCGGAATTGTCCAAGGCGTTGTTGTCCAAATCAGAACCGCGAATTTGGAACCCTGCACCGGAAACTTCACATAGATCGTATCAACTTCAACATCGGCATACTCAACCTCGGCTTCGGCCAATGCCGTCTTCTCAACGACACTCCACATCACGGGCTTGGAGCCGCGGTAGAGCTGGCCTGACTCGGCGAATTTCAGGAGCTCGCCTGCGATGATGGCTTCTGCCTTGAAGTCCATGGTGAGGTAAGGATTCTGCCAGTCGCCGGTGACACCCAGCCGCTGAAATTCATCCCGCTGGATGCCCACCCATTTGGCGGCAAAGGTTCGGCATTCGGCGCGGAACTCGTTGATCGGAATGG
>JANMKJ010000111.1:0-1956 GCA_031371945.1 Rhodobiaceae bacterium | reverse complement strand
GGTGTCGTCGTCAGCTTCGCGGGCGTGGATAACGAGGGGCAAGCCGGTTTCCCGGGCCGCAGCAATGTGGGTGCGGAAGCCTTGGGCCTGCGCATTACGCGGGCTTTTGTCGTAGTGGTAGTCCAGACCCGCTTCACCGATGCCCACCACCTTTGGGTGTTTGGCAAATTCCACCAGGTCGGCAACCGTCACATCAAGCTCTTCATGGGCGTTGTGAGGATGGGTGCCTATGGTGCAGTAAACATTGGCATTTTCTTCGGCTATACGCAGCAAGCGATCAAATTTCCGGACCCGTGTTCCAATGGATACCATGAGCCCCACGCCAGCCGCCCCGGCATTGGCCATCACGTCTGGAAGACGGTTTTCAAGTTCGTCAAAATCCAGATGGCAGTGGCTGTCGACGACGAGGAAACTCACGGCTTTCTCGGGGTTTCCCCCTCCTCCACAAAGCGCGGGAAAATTGGAACGGGTGCTGGCAGGCTGGTTCCGGATTGCAGGCGGGCGCCGAGGTCGGCAAAGCTGCGCTTCTGGACGTTCAATGCATCGAGCAATTTCGCCGCCGATTGGGGTACATAGGGTTGGATGAGGATGCCAATCACGCGCAACACTTCAGCCGTGACGTAGAGCACGGTCTGCATGCGATCGGGATCGGTTTTCTTCAAGGCCCAAGGCTCTTGTGCTGCGAAATAGCGGTTGGTATCGGCCACGACTTTCCAGATTGTATCGAGCGCCCGGCTGATGGCAAAGGCATTATGCTGAACGCGGACGTCCGCCAAAAGGCCATCGGCCGATGACAGTATTTCCTTGTCCGCATCCGCCAGTGGCCCGCATGTTGGTACTTTCCCGTCACAATTCTTGGCAATCATCGAGAGCGAGCGTTGGGCGAGATTGCCGAGGTCGTTGCTGAGATCGGCGTTCATGCGGGCAACGATGGCTTCGTGGCTGTAGTTGCCATCCTGACCGAAGGGAACCTCGCGCATGAAAAAGTAACGCACGGGGTCAACGCCATAGGCGGCCACGAGATCGGATGGGGCCACCACGTTGCCGAGAGATTTCGACATTTTCTCGCCCTTGCTGAAGAGGAAGCCGTGGACGACAATCTGCTTTGGTGGTGGCAGTTTGGCCGACATGAGGAAGGCTGGCCAATAGATGGCGTGAAAGCGGGTGATGTCCTTGCCGATGACATGGACGGATGCGGGCCAGAACCTAGCGCGGGGGTTGGCCAGGTCAGGGTAGCCTGTGGCGGTGATGTAATTGGTTAGGGCGTCAACCCAGACATACATGACATGCTTGGGATTTCCAGGAACCGGGATGCCCCAGTCAAAGGTGGTACGGCTGATGGAAAGGTCGTTCAGCCCCCGTTTTACAAAGGCGACTATTTCATTCTTGTATTTTTCCGGAACAATGAAATCCGGGTTGGCTTCGTAGAAATCCATGAGTGGCTTTGCATAGGCTGAGAGCTTGAAGAAGTAGCTTTCCTCCTCCACCCATTCCACGAGGGTGCTGGTTTTGGTGGAGTACCGCTTACCGTCGCGCTCTTCAATTTCATCCTCATCGTAATAGGCCTCATCACGCACCGAGTACCAGCCGGAATATTTGGAAAGGTAGATGTCGCCATTGGCTTCCATGCGCTTCCAGATGTCCTGGACGGCATCCCGGTGACGGGCTGACGTCGTGCGGACGATATCTTCGGCACGGGCATTCAAGAGGTCGCCCATCTCTTCAAACTGGGCGGCGGTGCGGTCGGCAAGGGCCAGCGGCGTCAATCCTTCACGGGTGGCCGTTTGTTGCATCTTTTGGCCGTGCTCATCCATGCCGGTGACGAACAGCACGTCATTGCCTTCCAGCCTTTCGAAGCGGGCCATCACATCGGTTGCAATGCGCTCATAGGCGTGGCCGATGTGGGGCGCTCCATTGGCATAGGGAATTGCGGTCGTGATCAAAAAATTCTTGTCT
>JANMKJ010000063.1:0-23282 GCA_031371945.1 Rhodobiaceae bacterium | reverse complement strand
GACAGTGATTGGCGTGTTTGTTGTTGGCCAATTCATTGAAGGAAATTTCCTGTCACCGAAACTCGTTGGCGGCAGCATTGGACTGCATCCTGTCTGGCTGATGTTTGCGCTTTTTGCGTTCGGCTACCTGTTTGGATTTGTGGGATTGCTGTTGGCCGTGCCAATGGCCGCCGCCGCCGGTGTGCTGGTGCGTTTTGCGCTGAACAAATACCTCGCCAGCAAACTTTACCGTGGTGCTCCCCATGAGATGCCGACGCCTCACCCGGTGAAATCCATTTCACGCTCACGCTCAAAATGACAGGGCGTGGCCGGCAATTGGCGTTTGACCTGCCGCATCGCCCTGCCATGGGCAGGGACGATTTCCTCGTCACAGGATCCAATGCAGCTGCAGTTGCCCTCATTGACCATTGGCCAAACTGGCCTGCCCACGCGGCCCTGCTTGTTGGTCCACCCGGCAGTGGCAAGTCGCATCTGGTGGAGGTCTGGCGGCACCAGTCAAATGCCGCGCGGGTCAACGCCAGTGATTTGGAAATCGAAGCGGCACCGCAACTGTTAATCACCAATGCGCTGGCAATTGAGGATGCAAAGCCGGGCATCAGCGAGCGCAGCATGTTTCATGCGCTCAACCTTGCGAGGCAGCAAAACGGCAGCGTTTTGATCACATCGCAGGCGCAGCCTGAGTCGTGGGGCGTTGCACTTCCTGATTTGCTGTCGCGCTTGCGGGCAATTCCCGTCGTTGAGATTTTGCCGCCCGATGACGCCCTTTTGCGTGGGGTTCTGGTGAAACTGTTTTTGGATCGACAGATCGCTCCGGAAGAGTCCACTATTAGTTTCATGATCACCAGGATGCCGCGGTCTCTGGGTGCTGCCCGGATGCTGGTTTCCGAGATAGACCGACGCGCCATGGAAGAACGGGCGGAGGTGACCAGACCCTTCGTTGCCAAGGTTTTAGGTGATTTTTCCGCGCCGGAACTGTTTGGGGAAGAGCAATAGCCGCGTGTTTACTGCTCTTCCAGCTTGGCCTTCACGATTCTGTCATATGGGCTTATTAACGGTGCTGGCCAAAAGGATTTTCCCATGAACGACATGCCACCCGCCCCCGTGATTAGCCTTGATGATCCCAAGCGATTTTTCAATCGTGAGCTGTCGTGGCTGGGTTTCAATATGCGGGTTCTGGAAGAAGCGCGCAATCACAGCCATCCGCTTCTGGAGCGCCTGAGGTTCCTTTCCATTTCCGGCAACAATCTGGACGAGTTCTTCATGGTACGTGTTGCAGGCCTTGTGGGGCAGGTGCGCGAGCAAGTGGTTGAAATTAGCGATGATGGGCTGACCCCCGCGGAGCAACTTGAAAAGATCAGGAAATTTGCGCAGGAATTGATGGCCGAGCAGGATCGCCGCTGGCTGCAGCTCAAAAGCGAATTGGCTCAGAATAACATAACGATGGTTGATGAAGATCACCTGACCAAGGATGAGCACAAGTGGCTTGATAACCGGTTTCTTGAATATATCCTTCCCATCGTCACGCCCATCGCCATTGATCCCGCACATCCGTTTCCCTTCATACTCAATCGCGGCTTTATCATTGCGCTTGAATTGAAGCGCCGCATGGATGGTGGCATCATGAATGCCATCCTGCCCATTCCGCCCCAGCTGGAGCGTTTCATCAGACTGCCTGGAGCCAATGCGAGGTTCATATCATTTGAAAACATGTTGCGGGTATTCCTCCCCAAGCTGTTTCCTGGCTATGACGTTTTGGGGCAGGGGCTTTTCCGCATCATCCGTGACAGTGATCTTGAAATCGAAGAGGAAGCCGAAGACCTTGTGCGCCTGTTTGAAAGCGCCCTGAAGCGGCGCCGCCGCGGATCGGTGATACGCATGGAAGTCGATGCAGATTGCCCTGCAGGTATTCGCAATTTTATTGCTGACCAGCTCGACGTAAGCGACGATGTGACGGTGACCTGTGAAGGCCTGGTAGGATATGCCGATACCAAGCAGCTCATTCTGGACGAGCGACCCGACTTGAAGTTTGCGCCTTATATCGCAAGGTTCCCAGAGCGGGTTCGCGACCATGGTGGCGATTGTTTTGCTGCCATCCGGCAGAAGGACTTTGTTGTCCACCACCCTTACGAGTCGTTTGACGTCGTTGTGCAGTTTGTATTGCAGGCGGCAAGCGACCCCAATGTTGTCGCCATCAAGCAGACATTGTATCGCACCTCCAATAACTCCCCCATTGTGGCGGCCCTTGCCAAGGCGGCGGAAGCCGGGAAATCGGTCATGGCGCTGGTCGAACTCAAGGCCCGCTTTGATGAAGAAGCAAACATCCAATGGGCGCGTGACCTTGAACGTGCCGGTGTACAGGTTGTATTCGGATTTATCGAACTCAAGACCCATGCGAAGGTTTCCATGGTGGTGCGCCGCGAAGGTGGCGGCATGCGCAGCTATGTTCATTATGGCACTGGAAACTATCACCCCATCACGGCGAAGGTTTATACGGACCTTTCATTCTTCACCAGCGATCCAGCGCTGTGCCGGGATGCGGCAAGGCTTTTCAACTTCATCTCCGGTTATGCCCAACCCGAGGACCTTGAAAAACTGTCTCTTTCACCCATCAACCTGAAATCGATGCTGCTGGCGAGAATTGACGATGAGATTGCCCATGCCAAAGCGGGAAGGCCGGCACAGATCTGGGGTAAGTTCAATTCCCTGGTGGATCCCGGCATTATTGATGCCCTCTATAAGGCGAGCCAGGCAGGCGTGCAGATTGATTTTGTGGTGCGCGGAATTTGCTGCCTTAGGCCGGGTGTTCCGGGGCTTTCAGACAATATCCGCGTCAAGAGTATTGTCGGGCGCTTCCTTGAGCATTCACGCATCATCTGCTTTGGCGCTGGCCATGGGTTGCCGCACGCCAAGGCCCTGGTTTATATAGGGTCGGCCGACCTCATGCAGCGCAACCTGCACCGCCGCGTGGAAACGATGATCCCGATTGACAATCCGACCGTACATGAACAGATCCAGGATCAGATCATGGTGGTGAACTTCAAGGACAATCAGCAGAGTTGGAATATCCTGCCGGATGGATCAGCGCACCGCATTGTGCCGGCCTCAGGGGAGGCCCTGTTCAATGCCCATGATTATTTCATGAATAACCCCTCGCTCTCTGGACGCGGAAACTCACTTAAAGGTAATATGGCTTCCGGAAATGCGCTATTGAAACGGAAGACCAAGGTTCGCAAGTGAGTTGGCACAAGGGTTTTAGAACTGAACCACCAACCTACCGTCCGGTTGCTGTCGTGGATATTGGCTCGAACTCGGTGCGGCTTGTTGTATATGATGGCCTGCGCCGCTCGCCGACACCCGTATTCAACGAAAAGATACTTTGTGGCCTTGGTAAGGGTGTTGCCATTACCGGCAAGCTGGCTGATGGCGGCATTGCACGGGCCCTGACGGCGCTGCGCCGCTTTCGCGCCCTTGCCAAACAGATTGGCGTAAAGCAGGTGTTTGCGGTGGCGACAGCTGCTGCGCGTGAAGCCTCCAATGGCCCGGCATTTATTGAGAGTGCAGAGGCAGCCATCGGCGTTGGCATCAATGTTTTGACCGGCAAGGAAGAGGCCCGTTATGCGGCCCTCGGCGTGATTGCGGGTATTCCTGAGGCCGATGGTATCGTCGGTGACCTGGGTGGCGGTTCACTGGAGCTCATTGATGTTCTTGAGGGAAAATTGCGCGATGGCATAACCTTGCCAATTGGCCCCTTGCGCCTCATCGACATGTCTGGTGGTTCAATCGCGCGGGCCAAGGAAATCGTCGACGAGTATTTAGACAAAACCAAGATACTCGAAAAACTTGCCAACCGTACCTTTTATGCCGTGGGCGGCACGTGGCGAAACCTTGCCAGGCTACATATGGCGCAAAACAAATATCCTCTGCACGTACTGCATCATTACGCCATGACGCGGCAACAGGCGGCGGGCGTTGCTGACCTCGTGTCGGGGCTTTCATCATCCTCATTGAAGGACGTGCGGGAAGTATCCCGTAGCCGCTCCGACACACTTCCCTATGGTGCCCTGGTGCTGGAGCGCCTGTTGGCCAAGAGCAAGGCCACGGATGTCGTAGCCTCGGTGTATGGCGTGCGCGAAGGCCTTCTGTACTCCAAGTTGCCACGCAAAAAAATGCAGGCCGATGCCTTGCTGGCCTCCTGTTGGGACTTCGCAAGGCGGTATGCGCGGTCGCCAGAACATGAACTGGAGCTGTGTGACTGGACTGACCAGCTCTTTGGTGCCCAAAGCCATAAGGAAACCGAGGATGAAACCCGGCTGCGCTATGCGGCCTGTTTGCTTGCGGATATTGGTTGGCGGGCGCATCCGGATTACCGGGCCGAACGATCACTCGGGATGATTTCCCAGGCGGCATTCGTGGGAATTGATCATCCCGGTCGGGTGTTTTTGGCCCTCACCATCTTCTATCGCTATGAAGGTGAAGACATGGGTGATGGATTGATTCATTTGCTTGATGACAACCAAATCGCCCGAGCCCATTTGCTAAGTTCGATATTCAGGCTTGGCTACATACTGTCAGCAGCGATGCCCGGAATGTTGCCGCGCATCGGCTTGAAATTGGCTGAGGGCAAAGTGTTGCAGCTCATCATGCCAAAGAAACTGAAGGACTTGATGGGCGAGCGCGTGGAGAAACGCCTGGCCGGACTTGCCGCCGAAATGGGCAGGGTTGCAAAAGTTATTGTTGCGTAATTACGGCGCGACCGTCGCGGAAGCCAATCATGGCGTTGCCGCGTTTTAGCTCAAGCGCCAAATTGCCAAACACTTCCCGCCGCCAGCCTTGCATAAGAGGCACATCGGCGTTGTCATTCTCAGCAACCGCTTCAATGTCCGACGTGTTGGCAATCAATTTGGGTGCGAGGCCTTCGCGCTCGCAAACGATCTTCAGGGCCAACTTTAATATCTCTGCGGCAGCCTGGGTGGATTCCGACGTTTCATCACGACCCCAATTGGTATGCGGAAGTGTTGCCTGGTCACGGGCCAAGCCATCCTTGATTGCCTTGATCAGCACATCCCCGAGCCGGGAGTTACCCATGCCGCGGGGCAGGGCGCGAAGCTGTCCAAGGGCTTCCTTGGTCTGGGGCATTTGCGTTGCGATTTCAGCAATGGCATCGTCTTTCAGAATGCGGCTACGCGGCACATTTTTCTCCTGCGCCTCCAGCTCCCGCCAACCGGCCACGGCAATGAGTACGGCAAGTTGCTTCTTTAATTTCAGTCTCACCTTGACGCGTTTCCAGGCATCCTCGGGCTCGGTGCGATAGGTTTCAATGGCGGTCAGAATATCCATTTCCTGCGCCAGCCAGGGTTCGCGGCCAGTTGCGTCAAGTTCAACTTTCAACGCTTCATATACCGTGCGGAGGTGGGTTACATCGGACAGGGCGTAGACCAGTTGCTTCTCGGTAAGGGGGCGACGCGACCAGTCGGTAAAGCGGGAAGACTTGTCAATTTGAGCCTTCGCCAGTTTGCGGACAATTCCCTCGTAACTTACCTGATCACCAAACCCGCACACCATGGCAGCTATCTGGGTATCAAATACCGGGTGGGGAACTTTGCCTGCAAGGTGCACAATAATTTCGATGTCCTGTCGCGCCGCGTGGAAAACCTTGAGGACTTTTTCGTTGGTCATAAGCTCAAAAAAGGGCTTCAGGTCCAACCCCTCCGCCATGGGGTCAATCAGCCCATTGATTTCACGCCCGGCGATTTGGATAAGGCAGAGATCCGGCCAATAGGTTGTTTCACGCATGAATTCCGTGTCAACTGTCACGAAGTCATCGTAGGCCAGGGCTTTGCAGAGGGTCGCGAGGGCTTTTGTTTCAGTAATAAGTTCCATGGGGCGCACCTCGCCAGAGTCTTTGGGCGAGGTCAACCGGAACAACGTAAATTCCAAGAATATATATTTTTATTTCGTGAAATCAGCAGCTTGCTGGGCATCGATCAAGCAAATTATGAAAATACACGCTGGAAGATGACATCGACGTGTTTAGTGTGATAGCCGAGATCAAATAGCGCTCTTAATTCGGCAGGAGCCAGGAGTGCTGATACCTCCTTGTCGGCGAGCAAGAGATCGAGGAAATTTCCCTCACCCCGCCAAACCGGCATGGCGTTGCGTTGGACGGCCGAATAGGAGGCCTCCCGGCTCATTCCCTTTTGGGTCAAGGCGAGGAGAATGCGCTGGGAGTGGATAAGGCCCCCCAGCCTATCCAAATTGCGCTTCATGTTTTCGGGGTACACGAGGAGCTTGTCGACAACGCCGGTGAGCCTTTTCAAGGCGAAATCCAGATGAACCGTGGCATCTGGTCCAATGCCGCGCTCTACCGACGAGTGCGAGATATCACGCTCGTGCCACAAGGCGACGTTCTCCAGGGCTGGGACTGCCGCTGACCGAACAAGCCGGGCGAGACCAGTCAGGTTTTCGGTGAGTACAGGATTGCGCTTATGGGGCATGGCCGACGAACCCTTCTGGCCTGGCGCAAAAAACTCCTCGACTTCCAAAACCTCAGTGCGCTGTAAATGCCGGATTTCGATTGCAAGCCGCTCGATTGAACTTGCAACGACAGCAAGAACAGAAAAGTACATGGCGTGACGATCACGCGGTATCACCTGCGTAGATACGGGTTCTGGTGAGAGGCCAAGTTTGGAAGCCACATATTCTTCCACGCGGGGATCGATATTGGCAAATGTGCCGACAGCGCCTGAGATGGCACACGTCGAAACTTCCTCCTTAGCTGCAACAAGCCGTGCGCGGCAACGTTTGAACTCAGCGTAGGCATAGGCGAGCTTGATACCGAATGTGGTGGGCTCTGCATGAATGCCGTGGCTGCGTCCAATGCAAGGGGTGTTTTTATGTTCGATGGCACGGCGCTTGAGGGCTGCCAGCAAACCATCAACATCGGCAATCAGGATATCGGCGGCGCGTACAAGCTGGATATTAAAGCAAGTATCCAACACGTCGGACGACGTCATTCCCTGGTGCACGAAGCGTGCTTCAGGGCCGACAATTTCGGAAAGATGGGTGAGAAAGGCGATTACGTCATGTTTGGTTTCAGCCTCGATGGCGTCAATGCGGGCCACATCAAATACTGCGGCGTTGCCTTTTTCCCAAATCTTAGCGGCAGCGGCTTTTGGCAAAATGCCAAGTTCCGCCATTGCATCGGCCGCATGGGCTTCAATTTCGAACCAAATGCGAAAACGGGACTGGGCTTCCCAGATCTGGGTCATTTCGGGGCGTGAATAGCGCGGGATCATGGACTACTTCTCCTGGGAAGGTCTGTAACAAATCCGAGGCTTTGGAGCTAGCCTAGAATGCCCGGAAGGTTATAATGGTGGTCGTATCCTTTATTCCAGGAATGACTTGCAGCTTCTCTGAAATAAAACGACCCGTATCCTCCTCGTCTTCGAGATAGAGCTTTACCATGAGATCGAAATTACCTGCGGTGGAGTAGATTTCAGAGGCTATTTCCGCATCAGCGATGGCTGTTGCTACGGGGTAGGACTTGCCGAGATCACACTTGATTTGGACGAAAACTGCTTTCATGACGATTTGCCTCTAGGGAATGGATTGGACTTCAGCATACTTGCCAGCTGACCATTTGTACCATGCATATGTGGCATCTCGAACTTCTCCCTTCGCGTCCAGGCTCAGTGTTCCCAAGACCGTATTCAGGACGTTTCCGGCACGGAGCCATTGGCTGAGTGCTTTTCCATCGAACCCGCGGGTGGCGGTCGCGGCCTGGGCAAACGCCTGGACGGCGGCGTAAGCGTGCAAGGTATAACCTTCCGGATTGAAACTGGCGGCTTGAAACTTGGCGACCACTGCTTTTGCTGACTCGAGTTTTTGAGGATCGCTGGGGAATGTTGCCAAGCTACCCTCGCCAGCGGTTCCTGCCGTGGACCAGAACTGTTCGACCAAGAGGGCATCACCGCCCACGATGATGGCGGTCGATGCAAGCTCACGGAGCTGGCGGATAATCGTTCCCGCCTCCCCGGCAAAGCCGCCAACGTAGACGACATCAACATTGGCGCTCAGAATCTTTTGTACAATTTCATCATAGTCATTCAAGCCGGGCTTGTAGGTTTCTCGCACTTTTTCGGTAGTGCCGCCGGCGTTTAGTGCGGATTTGAACAGCTGAGCTAGTCCGGCACCCGCTACTGAACCATCGTCCAGTATCGCCACGCTCTTTCCAGCATAGGCTTTGGCGACGGCGCGTCCCGCAAACGTGCCCTGGGCGTCATCACGGCCGCACACCCGGTTTGTGTTCCATCCGCCGGCATCTGTAAATTTCGGGTTGGTCGATGATGGGCTAATCATGATGATGCCGGCCGTTTCATATATTTTGGCGGCGGCTATGGAAGAGCCGGAACAGTAATGACCGGCGATCAATTTAACGCCTTTTGCCACAAGCTGGTTGGCAATCTCGATGGCCTGTTTGGGGTCGCAGCCATCGTCCTGTGCGTCAAGGACCAGCAACTGGCCGTTAACGCCACCGGCCGCGTTGATGTCGTTAATGGCGAGTTCGACACCTCTGCGCAGCTGTTCGCCCAGGCTGGCGTACTGGCCCTTCATGGGTCCCACAGTGGCGACGGTTATATCGGCCAAAACCGGGTTGCCCAGAAAGGTAAGAGCCACAAGGGATTTCATCAGAACATGCATGGGGCGAGTATCGCCACAACTCACGCATTTCGCAATAAAAAACCCGCGTGAATTGCTTCACGCGGGTTTCGCAAAGTGAGCTTTCGCTTACATTACTGAATCGTCTTGAGCATATTTGCCATCATGGAATTTGTACCAAACATACTTGGCATCCTTGATGTCGCCTTTGGCATCCATGACGATGGTGCCAAGCACGGTGTCTACTGGGTTGCCAGCGCGGAGCCAGGCAGCAATTGCCTTGTTGTCAAAGCCCTTGGTTGCGGTAGCAGCAGCAGCATATTCCTGGATTGCGGCATAGGTGTAGAGCGTATAGCCTTCTGGATCGTAACCAGCAGCCTTGAAGCGTTCTACAACTGCCTTGGCTTCAGGAATGTTGCGTGGCTCTGGAGCAAACGTGAAGATCATGCCTTCGCCAGCGGCACCGGCAATGGTCCAGAATTCAAGGTTGTTCATGGAGTCGCCAGAAATGATCTGGGCCTTCAAGCCTTGTTCAGCCATCTGACGGGCAATAATGCCTTCTTCCGGATGATATCCACCGATGTAGACGGCTTCAACGCCCGCATCCTTCATCTTGGATACGAGAGCGGTGTAGTCCTTTTCGCCAGCAGTGAATGATTCACTGAGGGCAAGTTTAACACCAGCAGCTTCAAGACCGGCACGGGTCACGTCTGCCAGGCCTTTGCCGTAGGCCGACTTGTCGTCGATCACTGCAACTTTCTTGGTGCCATAGTTCTTGGCAATGAAGGCTGCAGCAACTGCGCCCTGGGCATCGTCACGGCCGCAAACGCGGGCAACGTTCCATCCACCTTCATCGGTGAAGGTTGGGTTGGTTGAAGCTGGCGAGATTTGCAGAATGCCTTCTTCTTCGTAAACCTTGGAGGCAGGAATTGACGAACCTGAGCACAGATGACCAGCTACAAACTTGACACCCTTTGATGCCATCTGGTTTGCAACGGCCACAGCCTGCTTTGGATCGCAAGCATCGTCACCAATTTCAAGCTTGAGCATTTCGCCATTGATGCCGCCAGCTGCGTTGATATCGGCAACAGCAAGCTCGGCACCGCGCTTATATTGTTCGCCAAGTGCAGCAAGTGAACCCGTGATTGGGCCAACAGTTGCGATGGTGATATCGGCAAGCGCTGTGGAAGCATTCAATGCCGCCGCGAAGCTCAGTGCAACGCCGGTCATAATAATTTTCTTCATAAAGTCGTCTCCCTTATTCTTTCTGAATAATTAGTCTTCGGGTTAACATTACCCTTGAGCCCATAATTGCTCAAAGGGCCAATATTGGCTAGTGAAATAACGATTTTCGCAGCCAAATTCGTGATTTATGGTTTTTCTCTCCAGGTCAGGAGGCCTGACCTTTCGTAAAGCCATGGATACTGGATAATCATCTGGCTTACCCGTTTGAGGCGGTAACCCAGGAGCGCAAATGCCATGAGTATGAGTGTTGTGGTGATGAAGTGACTGAGTGAAAAGAGTGGGTGCTGGAACAGTGCAAAATGCAAAAAGCGCACACCCGCACCCAAGGGAATCATGAACAGGAGAAGCGAATTGAGCGAGCGCCAATCCTTTGCGAGCGAACGGCCCGCCAGGAATGCAGCGCCACCACCAAGAACAACGGTGAGAAGAAAGAAAACGCCGATGCTTCCTTCAGTAAAGAGTGACATCATCAATGACCTCCCTCGAGATAGGCAGCGCGCACTTCGGGGCGCGACAGCAACTCCCTCCCGGTTCCAGAAATTGTTATTGCACCATTGACCATTACGTAGGCTCGGTGAGCGAGTTTCAAGGCGTGGAATGCATTTTGCTCTACAAGGAAAACCGTCAGGCCCTCCTTTTCATTCAATTCCTTAATTGCATTGAAAATGAGCTTTACTATCAATGGTGCCAGGCCCAACGAAGGCTCATCAAGCAGCAGGAGGCGAGGCCTTGCCATGAGCGCCCGGCCAATCGCGAGCATTTGCTGTTCACCACCTGACAGGGTTCCACCACGTTGCCCCTGACGCTTTTCAAGCACGGGAAACATCTTGAATATGCGGACGATATCCGCTTCAAAATATTGCGGATCGGCAACGGTTGCACCCATTTGCAGGTTTTCCAATACGGTCATGCGCGGGAAAATCCGGCGACCTTCAGGAGATTGTGCAACTCCCAAACGAACAATTTCGTGGGTTGGCATGTTGGTGATGTCTTTGCCATCAAAAGTAATGGTGCCGTGGCGGGCGCGGGGTGAACCGCACAAAGTCATCATAAGAGTAGACTTGCCAGCACCGTTTGAGCCGATAAGAGTTACAATTTCGCCCTGCTTGACGTCGATATCAATGCCCTTGAGAGCTTGGATCTTGCCATAAAAGGCTTGCACGCCACGTGCGGTGAGGAGGGCGTTTGTCATTTGCGACCTCGGGACTTAGGCGTCGGTTTCTTGGCTGGAATTTTTTTGGCGGGAGCCTTTTTGGTGGCGGCTTTCACTTCGGCTTTCTTGGCTGCAATGGGAGCAGCAACCTCGGCAATGATAACTGCTGGTTCCTCATCTTCATCGACGCCGAGATAGGCGCGAATGACGGCGGGGTCATTTTTGACCGTTGCCGGTGACCCGTCGGAAATTTTCTGGCCGTAGTCGAGCACAACGATATGGTCGGATATACCCATGACAACGCTCATGTCATGCTCAATGAGCAGAATGGCAACATCGTGGTCCTTTCGAATGCCGAGGAGAAGTCGGTTAAGTTCTTCAGATTCACGGGGATTCAGCCCTGCTGCTGGCTCGTCCAGGCAAAGCAAAAGCGGATCGGTACACATGGCGCGGGCGATTTCCAGGCGACGCTGATCACCATAGGGAAGGTCGCCGGCAGGATCGTCAGCCCGGTCAGTCAGGTTGATTTTTTTAAGCCAATACTTGGCCTTTTCAATTGCAGCATCTTCTGCACGTTTGTAGCTTGGGCTTCCAAAAATTCCGGCGATGGTAAAGCCGGACGCCCGCATGAGCTTATTGTGCTGGGCCACCATGAGGTTTTCCAATACGGTCATGCCCGAAAACAGCCGAATGTTTTGGAAAGTTCGGGCGACCTTGGCATGACGTGTAATCAGAAAGTCATCCATGCGTTCCAATAGGAATTCCCGGCCATCAGGGTGACGCAGATTGATCATGCCTTCCGTCGGCTTGTAAAATCCGGTGATGCAATTGAACACCGTGGTCTTGCCTGCACCATTTGGGCCAATTAGGGCCGTGATCTGCTTTCGCGCCGCATTGAATGAGAGCTCAGAAATGGCAGTCAAACCACCAAAACGCATTGTGAGCCGCTCCACCTGGAGCACGGAGTTTTCATCCCACTTTGCCATCAGCCGTGTCCCTGCGAAACAAAGTCTCCGGACACTGCCTTTTTCTCTTTCAGGAAAACAGTGGGATCACGCTTGGTCACAAAGCCGCGCGGCCTGAACCGCATCATCAGCACCATGGCAAGGCCCACTGCCAACATGCGGAATTGAATTGGATCGGTTCCCTGTGGCAGTATTGCCTTAAGAAAATCCATTTCACGGAACAATTCAAAAGAGCCCATGATTGCAATGGCAGCAAACACTATGCCGATCTGCGATCCCAAGCCTCCCAGCACCACGATTGCAAGAATGATGGCAGATTCGAGATAGACGAAAGATTCCGGTGATACAAAGCCTTGCCGTGCCGCAAAGAACGAACCGGCGAAACCACCGAACATTGCCCCTATGGCAAAGGCCGTGAGCTTGGTGTTGGTAGTATTGATGCCCAGTGCACGACAGGCGATTTCATCCTCACGCAATGCTTCCCAGGCCCGACCAATTGGCAGGCGCCGCAAGCGGTTGGTTACTACAAAGGTGAGGAGCGCGAGCGCCAGGATGACGTAGTACAGGAAGATATAGAAATGAATGCGATTGTATTCGAGTCCGAAGAATGCGGCGAAACCCCCTGGATCGTCCTTGAAGGGAAGGCCAAAGAACGTGGCTTTTGGAACAATGATGCCTTGCGGCCCATTGGTGAAGGCAAACCAGTTCACCAGAACCAGGCGGATGATTTCACCAAATGCCAGGGTCACAATCGCAAGATAGTCGCCGCGCAACCGTAGAACCGGGAAGCCCAGAATGACGCCCCAAGTTGCTGCCAGGATTCCCGCAAGCGGAAGTGTCAAATAAAAGGCCCAAGGTACAACGCCCGCACCGAACCATTCGGGCAAATAAACAGTCGATAGCAAGGCATACGCGTAAGCGCCAACCGCGTAGAAAGCCACGTAACCCAGGTCGAGCAACCCAGCAAGACCAACCACGATATTAAGTCCCCAGCCCAACATCACATAGGTCAGAACATAGATCGCAAGGTCGATAACGCGCTTGTCGCTAGTTGGGAAAAAATGCGAGATCAGTGGCAAAATAAGTGCGATCACCAGCATAATTGGACCGATGTATTTTCCAATTGTGGATAAGATACCCGGCTTGGCGGGTGCCGCCTTGGCGGACTTGCTGGTTTCAATGCGGTTCCACACGAAAAGATGGAATATCAATCGCCCTGCGATGACGATCAATGCCAGGGTCAAGACCAATGGCCAGCGGGTCGAATAGGTGAGGGAGCCTTGGTCAAGCGTGGTCTTGAATGCGACGATTGGCGTGAGGATCAAGAAAGTAATGATACCAGAGCCTATGACATCCTTGATGATTGCAGCCCAGTCATAGGGGCGTGTGGTTATGTTGCTTCCTTGTGTCGTCATTTTTTATACCTTCTCGACAGCAGGTTTGCCAAGCAAGCCTTGCGGCAAGAAAATGAGCACGATGACGAGCAGGGTAAAGGCTGCCACATCTTTGTACTCGACCGTGAAATAGGCAGACCACATCACTTCAACGAGGCCAATAATCAGACCCCCCAGCATGGCACCCGGTATAGAGCCAATGCCGCCTAATACGGCTGCGGTAAATGCCTTGATGCCTGCAAGGAAGCCAACGAAGAAATCGGTCGATCCGTAATACAGCAGGAACAGGATTCCGGCGAAGGCTGCGAGGGCGGCACCCATGATGAATGTGATGGAAATCGTCCGGTCTACGTCAATGCCAATCAGGGCCGCCATTTTCATGTCCTGTTCGCACGAGCGTTGGGCGCGGCCCAAGGCGGTGCGCTGAATGAGTGCCGTGAACACGGCCATCAAAACAAGCGTGGAAATGATGATGATGATTTGCATGTTTGAAATGCGCACGATGAATTCGCCGTTTTCACTGGCGCGATGCATGATTTCAAATCCACCATCTATAATGGGATGAATGGGCTTTGGGCGGCCCTCCTGGGCGACGCGGACAAATTCCTGCAGAACGATGGACATGCCGATTGCTGAAATCAGCGGTGCCAAGCGAAAGGACCCGCGCAAGGGTTTGTAGGCCAGTCGTTCAATGGACCAGTTGTAGGCAGCCGCGATGATCATGGCGATGACAACAATTATTGCCAATGCCAGGATAAGCATGAAAGTGCCGGTGCCGCCCGTGACCCCAAAGGCCAGTATGACGATGAAGGCAACGATGCTGCCCACCATGAAGACATCACCATGGGCAAAGTTAATCATGCCGATAATGCCGTAAACCATCGTGTAACCAATGGCTATGAGGCCATAAATCGACCCGAGTGTGACTCCATTAATGAGCTGCTGGAGAAAATACTCCATTCGCGGCCCCCCCTTTATGTACCAACCATGTTCGCAGCGCATACGGTGGCTGCGTTTTCATAGCTGCTATTAAAGACTTCCAATTTTGAATACAAGCAGCAATTAGCAATTGATTTAGTGTTTAAATACAAGCGCTTCCTATTGATGCAGAAGTTGTGAGTTTTGCACAGTCCCCCAGCACGAACAGAATTCAAAAAAATGCCTAAAATATCGGCAAAAACCAAATGTTGCAGTGCAAAATAGCGCTTGACGCTCTGCCGTTTTGATATAAACCAGTATATATCGTATTGCTATATATCGGATTGTAATAGAATGAACGTGCGGACTTTTTGCCTTGGTATTTTATCCCTCAGGGAAGCTTCGGGCTATGAAATCAAAAAGGATGTGGAAGACGGGCTTTTCAGCCATTTTATCGACGCGAGCTACGGTTCGATTTATCCTGCATTAACGCAACTTGCTGCCGAAGGGCTGCTGACCGTTCGCGCCGAGGAACAAACCGGTAAGCCTGACAAGAAGGTTTACGCGATCACGCAAGCGGGCAAGAATGCCTTGGCCAAAGAGATTTCAATTCCTGCGGCGAAAGACCGGTATAAGTCAGAATTCTTGTTTCAGATGTTGCTTCAGGACTTTCTATCCCCAGATACCATGCTGGTCTCTATTCAGAGGCAGTTGGATAGCCTGAATGAGGATTTGGGACATATCGCCGAATGCGGGCAAGCGTCAGGGGGAGTGGCTGGCGCCAAATTCGTGGCTGATTACGGTCACGCCGTGCTGACAGCTGCTGTCAATTGCCTGGAATACAAAAAAGCTGAACTTCTGCGGCAGGTTGCTGCACAAGCCGCCGAATAATTTTGGAGAAAACTGTAAATGCGTAGATCTTATTTATGGGCCGGTGCGATTACCCTGGGACTGGGTCTCTGGATGTCGTCGCCCTATTGGTTGCCGAAGGGTGCTGGCTCCCCTGCAGCCGAGACCGAAGCCGCAGTTACCCCCGCGGCACCTACAGAAAAACTCTTCAAGGTTCGGGTGAAGACTTTCACCGCCATTCCACGGGTTGCGGTTGTGACCGCAAACGGCGTGACCGCTGCTTCCAAGCGGGTTGATGCGCGCGCCCGAACCAATGGCACTATCCTGGAATCGAATTACACACAGGGTCAAAGCGTAAAGGCCGGTGATGTGCTCTGCAAGCTCGACACGGCCAGCCGCCAATCGCAGATTGACCAGGCCAAGGCCGCGCTTGCCAGTGCCCAGCGGGATTTTGACGCGACCGAGAAGTTGGCTAAGAGTAATTACTCGACCCAATCCAAGCTGATGTCCGATAAGGCGCGGCTCGATGCGGCACAGGCTGCTTTGACGAGTCTTGAAACCGACTTTGGCTATCTCGAAATCAAGGCACCGGTAGATGGCGTATTGATTGAAAAGCCAAGCGAAGCGGGAAGTCTGCTCGCATTGGGTGGCCTTTGCGCCACAATCAGCAAACTTGATCCACTGCTCGTCGCCGTGCAAATCAGCGAGGCCTACATTCCATACGTTGTTGAAGGAATGACTGCAAAAGCCAAGCTTGCAACGGGTGAAGAAGTTGACGGCAAGGTACGCTTCATCGCGAAAACGGCTGAACTAGCAACGCGCACGTTCCGGGTTGAGCTTGAAGTTGCAAACCCGGGAGAGCGCATGCGCGAGGGTGTAACTACAGAGCTTTCAGTTGGCCTTCCGCCACAACTTGCACAAAAACTGCCAGGTTCAGTCCTGATGTTGAATGATGTCGGCAAATTCGGCGCGCGTATGCTGAACGAGGCGGATAATACGTCTAAATTTGTGCCTGTTGACGTGATTGCCCAAGACCTTGACGGTATTTGGGTGACGGGTTTGCCTGCCAAGGCAACGCTTGTAACGGTCGGACAGGACTATGTACGTGATGGGGAAAAAGTTGAACCGGTTGTTGAAACTGCTGAGGTATCCCAATGATAGGTTGGCTTGACACCATACTCAGGCGGCCACGCGCCGTTCTTTCCGCCATGCTCGTATTGGTGATCGCTGGCTTGTTGGCCTACATCAACATCCCGAAAGAGAGCAATCCAAATATCACGATTCCGATTTACTTCGTGTCGACGAATATTCCAGGCATTTCACCGCAAGATGCGGAACGATTGCTGGTAAAGCCGATTGAAGTAAAACTTCGGGGCCTCGAAGGACTGAAGCAGATTACGTCCTATTCCACAGAAGGCCGTGGTGGTCTCATTGTCGAATTTGAATCCGACGTCAACATCGAAAAGGCAGCGCGCGATGTTCGCCTGAAGGTGGATGAAGCCAAGCCCGACCTGCCCTTGGATGCCACGACGCCTGCCATCGCCGAAATCAATTTCAGTCTGCAACCCACGATCCTGGTTGCTGTTTCGGGCGATGTTCCGGAACGCACGCTTGAGGCACGGGCCAAGGATTTGCAGGATACATTGCAGCGTATTCCAACAGTGTTGTCTGCCGATCTCAAAGGCAAGCGCGACGAGGTTCTGGAAGTTATCGTCAACAAGCAGAAGCTCGAGGCCTATGGCCTTGGGCCTGCCGACATTTACAACATTGTTTCCCGCAACAATTTGCTTGTGGCCGCAGGTTCATCGGAGGGTACTACTGGCCGCTTCAGCGTGAAAGTGCCGGGTCTTATCCAGTCGCCTAAGGATATGCTTGATCTGCCGATTAAAAGCTTCAATGGCACCGTAGTGACCCTGAAAGAAGTAGCTGATGTTCGCAGGTCTTTCCAGGATCGCACCGAATACGCGCTTTATAACGGCCGTCCAGCGATCACGATTGAGGTCGTAAAGCGTCAGGGAACCAACATCATTGAAACCAACGCCGAGGTAAAGCGCGTGGCCGGTGAATTGTTGAGCACCTGGCCTACGGCGATGCACGTGGACTATGCGCTTGACCAATCGAATACCATCAAGGACGTTCTGCAATCGCTTCAGGACGGCATTATTCTGGCCATCGTCCTCGTGATGGTGCTGGTTGTCGCCTCTCTGGGTGTGCGATCCGGCATTTTGGTGGGTATTTCCATTCCAACATCATTCCTCATTGGGTTCTTTGTCATTGCCATGATGGGGTACACCTTGAACATCATGATCATGTTCGGTTTGATCCTGTCGGTGGGTATTCTCGTCGATGGATCAATCGTGCTTGCTGAATATGCCGACCGCAAAATGGCGGAAGGTGTCGTGCCTAAGGAAGCTTATATTGCGGCGGCAAAACGCATGTTCTGGCCAATTGTTTCATCCATGGCCACGACAATTGCGGCGTTTATTCCGCTGCTGTTCTGGCCGGGCATAGCCGGTGAGTTCATGAGTTACCTGCCAGTCACGGTTATCACCGTACTATCGGCGTCTCTTCTCACGGCAATGGTTTTCGTTCCGGCTGTGGGATTTTTTATCGGCAAGACTGATAAGGAAACCATGGAGCAGTTCGGCCACTTTGCCGATGATGAACATGCTGATTTCCGCAAGATGAAGGGTCTCACGGGGATTTACTTGCGGTTTATCGAAAGGATCATTCGTCACCCCTTGCTCGTGGGTGCCGCTGTTCTCACACTCATGGGCGGCATTGTGGCCACCTATGTAACCCACCCAACAGGTGTGGAATTCTTCGTGGATACTGAGCCTGAGCAGGTGAACGTTTACGTGCGTGCCCGTGGCAATTTGGGCGTGGCCCAACAACTGGCAATCACCCGCGACGTTGAGGCCCGAGTGGTGAAAGTGGATGGCATCAAAACCTACGCTACGGCTGCGGGAAAATCATCCAATGGTGGCGCTTTTGGCAGCCAGGACGTGCCAGCAGATGTGATCGGCACTATCCAGCTGGAGTTATTTCCAGTGGGCCACCGCAAGAAATGGAAAGTATTGCAAAAGGAGCTGGAAGCTTCAGTTGCCGATGTTCCGGGAATCTATGTGGAAGTGCGCCCGCTTGAAGGTGGGCCGCAATCGGGTAAGGACATTCGACTGCAGATCACCTCGATTGACCGCGAAGCTGCATTTGCCGCTGCCCGCAAGATCGAGGACCACATGATCAATGGCATGAAGGGCATAATCGACATCGATGATGACTTGCCTTTACCTGGTTATGAGTGGACCCTGACGGTTGACCGCGAAAAGGCTGGCCGGTTTGGTGCTGACATTGCATCGGCAGGTACATTGGTACAGCTTGCAACGACGGGTGCGAAAGTTGGGTCCTACCGCCCCGATGACAGCAAAGATGAAATTGATATTCGCGTCAGGTTGCCTGAGAACGAACGATCAATTACCGCCGTCAAGGACATAAAGCTGACGACGAATGTCGGGCTCATCCCGATGTCCAACTTCCTGAAATCGGATGTTGAGCCGCTGGTCAATGTTCTCTACCGCTTTGATGGTGTGCCGTCTATTTTCGTCAAAGGCAACGCCGCTCCAGGTTTCTTTGCAAACGACAAGATTGTAGAATTGGAAAAATGGATTGGTGAGCAGAAGTGGCCCACTGGCGTGAACTTCAAATTCCGTGGCACGGATGAAGACCAGAAAAAATCGGGTGACTTCCTGGTCAAGGCCCTGGTTTCTTCGATTTTCATGATGTTCATGATCCTCATTGTGCAATACAACAGTTTCTACCATGTGCTGATCACGCTTTCGACGGTGGTCATGTCAACGGTAGGCGTGCTGCTGGGCATGCTGGTCACAGGACAGTACTTCTCCATCATCATGACGGGGACCGGGGTTATTGCCCTCATCGGGGTGGTGGTGAGCCATTCCATTGTGTTGATTGACACATATCACCGATTGCGTGACGCCGGACAAAATGGTGTAGAAGCCGCCATTCGTACCTGTTCTCAGCGCATGAGGCCGGTATTGCTCACGTCAGTCACGGCCATGCTCGGCCTGCTGCCGCTGGCATTCGAGCTCAACGTCAATCTGTTCACCCGCCATGTGTTTATTGGCAGTGTAACAAGTGCCTGGTGGGTGCATCTCTCTACGGCGATGGTGTTTGGTCTGCTACTGGCAACGGTGCTTACCTTGATCATGACGCCCGTGCTTTTGGCGGCACCGACGGTGTTCCGCGAGAACCGTGCAATACGGAAAGAGAAGCGGGCAGCGAAAAAAAGCTGCCAAACGTTCTGCAGCAGAAGCCGTAACACAAGACGACATGGTCGAAGAACCGATGAAGCAGGCGGCTGAGTGAGCCTAGCTTAAGCTATTGAGGGCCTTGGAGAGGCGGCTAAGCGCCATTTCAAGGTCGCTCTCGCTGGCGGCGAATGAAAGCCTGATTGATGTGGCGGCACCAAACGCTGTACCTGGCACAACCGCAACACCGTGACTTTCCAGAAGCCAATCACAAAGCGCTTCTGGAGTGTCCAGCACATGGTTGCCGGATTTCTTGCCCAGCAGGCCGGAAACGTCGGGGAGGGCATAGAACGTCGCCGGGATCTGGCCGATTTTCACGCCATTGATCTCATTCAGTGCGGCCAGCACCATGTCCCGGCGGTTCTTGTAGCGCTGGTGCATAGCTACGACCGCGTCGCGTGGACCTTCCAGTGCCTCGATGGCGGCGCGTTGTACAAACTGGTTGGCACCAGTGGTGATGGTGCTTTGGACGCGGGCCATGGCCCTGCTCAGGGGTTCGACGGCGGCCGTATACCCCAACCGCCAGCCGGTCATTGCAAAGCTCTTGGAAAATCCGTTTACCGTTATGGTTCGGTCGCGCATGCCGGGGAGGCTGCCAATGGAATTCATCTCGCCTTCAAAGATGATGTATTCATAGATCTCGTCTGACAGCACCATCATTTTTGGGTGGGCCAAAACAATGGCGGCGATTTTCTCCAGCTCTTCTGCGGACCAGACCGCACCAGATGGGTTGCTGGGCGAGTTCAATATCAAGAGTTTGGTACGGGGCGTTACAGCTGCAGCAATGCGCGAGGCTGGCACCTTGTAGTTTTCAGCAATGGTTGAGTGAAGGACAACTGGTGTGCCGCCTGCATAGCGCACGGCTGTTTCGTATGACACCCAGAATGGTGCCAGCATGATGACTTCGTCACCTACGTCAATGATGGACAGCACCGCGTTGGCGATGGCCTGTTTTGCACCATTGGTGAGCACGATCTCGCTCGGCGCGTAATCAAGTTTGTTTTCGACCTTCAATTTCTTGGACACTGCCGCACGCAATTCGGGAATGCCTGCCACGGGAGAGTAATGGGTGAAACCGGCCTTCATGGCGGCCGTGGCAGCGTGTTGAATATTGTCAGGCGTATCGAAGTCCGGCTCGCCAACGGTAAGGCTCACCACATCATGGCCAAGGGCGCGCAGATCGCGGGTTTTCTGGGCCATCCGGATAATGGCTCCCTCATCGGCAGCGTTGGTTCGGGCGACGAGTAGTGAGGTTGTATCAAATTTGCTCATCGCCGAGATATGCCATGCAAGTCTTGCCGCGTCGAGAGTTCGCAGGCATAAGGTCACAATGAAAAATGTGATTGCCATAGCCAGCGGACTTTGCCTACTCGGTGCGTGCACGACGAAATCCAAGGTGGAAATCACGCGGGTTGCACCTACGGTTCAGACCAAGTCACGTTCGGAGCCGATTTTCTATAATGGCAAAAACTACCAACTGGATTATGCGTTCAATGCCAGCCAGAACGCGTTTGACATGAAGGTGTCAGGGCTCGGTCCCAAACAGCAAAAAGACGCAACGAACATTGCAACATCGTCGTTGGCTTACTACGCCTGCCCTGATGGCCAGCGTGGAAAACTCATGGGCCAGCCCGTTTATGATGGCAGCCGGTGGTCGCTTCAGGCCAGGTGTGGTTAATTAGCCCAGCTGACGGTCGATCCAGTCGCGCGTTCTGAAATATCTCCCGACCCATGGCAGGAACCATGTGTTGCCGGTGTAAAGCGGATGGCTGGGGAATTCGGGCTGGTCAAAAGCACACACCCGGTTGGCTTTTCCCGCCACCTTCCTGGCGGTTTGCTGGCCAAGGTATGTCATCATGGCGATGCCTGAACCATTGCAACCCAACGCATAATGCAGGTTTTCAAATTTTCCCATGTGGGGCAATTCGTCGAGCGTGAAGGCTACGTTTCCGGTCCAGGCATGGGTGATTTTGCTTCCCTTCAATTGCGGGAAACGATCAAGCATGAATCGGTACAGTATGGGCGCTGTTTCGACGGGATCAGTGTGACCAAATTTGGCGCGGCCGCCGAAGATCATGCGTCTGCCATCGGGAGAGAGTCGGTAATAGGTGAGGACACGGCGCGTATCAGATATGGCGCGGTTCCTGGGGCTCAGTGATTTAGCCAAATCCGGGGGCAGCTCTTCTGTTGCAATGATGTAGGAGCCCACGGGAACCACGCGTCGCTTGAGCTGCGGGGTAATGTCTCCGGTGTATCCGTTGGTCGCTATAATCACGTCGCCTGCTAGAATGTCACCGCGCGGCGTTTGAACGTTCCAACCAGTTGACGTTTCAGTAAGTTTGGAAACGGGTGTGTTCGAAGCAATCTTGACGCCGCGCTTTGCGCAGAGGTCCAATAGTCCCTTGAAATAGAGTGCTGGGTGGATATGCGCGGCGCGCCCCACGACCATTCCGCCGCGGTAATAGTCCGAACCGATTTCTTCACGTTGGCGGTCGGGTGGAACGAGGTAGCATCCGGAATCTGCTGCAGCGTTGAGAGCAGCCACTTTCTTGGCCATTTCGTCAAAATGGCTCTTGCACCAAGCCCCGAGAAAATATCCGGATTTGGTCCAGCCGCACTCGATTTTTTCGCGGGCGATCAAATCCTCAATCAGCGTGAAGGCATCCGCTGCGTCGGCGAGGTAGGGGGCAGCCTGTTCCGCTGGCATGGGTTTGGACATGTAGCGCTTGCCCACATTCGCGCCACTGGAAACCATGCCGCCATTCCGGGTCGAACCGCCAAAGCCAGGTTCTTTAGCGTCCAGAACGACACAATCCAGGCCCTGTGCGGTGAGCTCGATGGCGGCAGAAAGACCTGCATAGCCGGCACCTACGATAACCACCCGTGATTCGCGGGGCAGGGCAATTTCAGGGAGCGCTGTGGGTTTGTGGGCTTCCCACCAGTAGGGTGCGGCTTTGAATTCTTGATGAAAAATAGCGGTGTCCATGGGTAAATCCTATGGGAACTGGGATATGCAAAGCAAGTGGCGGTTCTACGGAATATCTCATAACCGCCATTACAATTTGCACCCTCGACGAAGCAGGTCAATTCATCTAGTGATGTGGAAAGTGTTCGATTTTTTTGGAGAGAACTTGCTTATGATGAACCTCGTGCGCACGCGACTGGCAATAGTGGCTCTTTTGATGAGTTTGTTTGCAATGTCTGGCGTTGCACATGCGACGAAGGTTTTGATTTCCATCAATAAGGTTTCCCAGAAAATGACGGTCAAGGTTGATGGCCAGACCGAATATGTGTGGCTGGTTTCCACGGGGGCTGGCAAGTTTGACACACCAAGTGGCACCTATCGCCCGTTCCGCATGGAGAAATCACATTTCTCCAAGGAATGGGATGATGCGCCAATGCCAAATTCAATGTTCTTTACGGGCCAGGGCCACGCCATTCACGGTAGTTTCCATGTGAAAAGCCTGGGCCGGAAAGCGTCCCATGGTTGCGTTCGATTGGCTCCCGAAAACGCCGCCAAGCTTTATTCCCTGGTCGAAAAGTCTGGGATGAGCAACACGACGATTGTTCTGAGGGGTGGATTTTTCGACGGTGGAAGCTTCAATGACGAATTCAATGACCTTTCCAATTCCGCGCAGAAACTAAAGAGAAAAGCGAAGAAGCGTCTCTTTATGTTCGGCAAGGCCCTGGATGGTTCCACCTGACACCGCGTTTTACCCTTAGAACTTGACAAATCAACGGCCCCATGCGCTTTTCCGGCCGAATTAAGGGA
>JANMKJ010000059.1:0-4079 GCA_031371945.1 Rhodobiaceae bacterium | reverse complement strand
GCCGCGAGTGGTGGGTGGCAGATGACCCTGATCTCGACTGGACCGTTGCCAACAGCTTCCCAAAGGTGGGGTGGCAGCTCCATGTCTCCGTACCAGGCATAAAGGGGCCGTTGCCGCCGCGTCATTGGCAGGTCGCGGTGGCCAGTATAGGCAATAGTGATGGGTTGCACCGGAACATGGGCCTGCTCTGCCGGGGCAAAAAAAGCCGATTTGAACGGTTTCACGCTGGCGCCATCACCGGATGTGCCTTCTGGGAAAAGCACCAGAATATCCCCCGCTGCCAGTCTTTCCTGCATTTCATCCCGTGACGCTGCCGTTGAGTGGCGGCGGTCACGGTCCACGAAGACCGTGCGCTGCAGGCGCGCCAATTGGCCAAAGAAGGGCCAGCCATTGACATCGCGCTTGGCAATGAAGGAAAGGGGCGCAATTGAACTTAAAATGACAATGTCGAGCCACGACACATGATTTGCCGCAAGAATTGCCGGGCCCGCAGCAAGCGGTTTACCTTCGGTGGTTACACGCACGCCCAATATGCGCAAGACCAGGCGGTGGTAGTGCATGGGAAAGCTCGCCGCCAGGCGGGGCCAGAACCAGACGAAGACTTGCTGCAACGGCATCAACGGAACTGTCACGACGGCAAAACACAGCAGAACAAGTGCGGCCCGCATGCGGCTCACGCTGTCAGTCCTTTACGCATGATGTGCGCATCCTCGCGCATGCCGTTGCCACGGTCGTAATAATTTTTCCGCAAGCCAGCTGTCTGGAATCCGCAAGCGACGTAAAGGGCAAGAGCCGCAAGGTTCGACACGGCAACTTCGATGAAAAGGGATTTTATGCCAGCAGTCTTCAGTTGGCTTTCCATCTGCTGCAGCAATGCCTTTGCCAAGCCTTGCTTGCGCAATGCAGGCCGGGTGCAGATCGTCAGGATTTCCGCTTCGTCGACAGCATTCCGAAATAGAACAAAGCTCACAGGCACCTGCTGGTTGGACGCAACGATTGCGGCCACGGCACGGTTCGCGAGAAGCTCACCGAAAGAAGTTTCGCTCCAGGGATGGTCAAAGCATTCGCCATGGATTTCGGCGAGGAGACGGGCGGCCTCGATCCCCACGCTATTATAAACAATAGGGAGCTTCACATCGGGCGGGCGCAAGTAGAGGGGCTCTGGGGGATAACCCGCAGGTATCAGCAATGCAGCGAGGTGCACAAAATTTGCGGCAACAGGCACGTCGCCGGACGTGCTACGAATATGCGGGCTGCCTTTGACTATTGCGTCACCAGCACTTCCCATTACAAGACAACAATGGGCAGGTAAAACCTGGTCAATGCTTTCGCGTTTGACAATGGCGGGTGGCGTGAGTTCGCGACCCTCGGCATCAAATGTAGCGATGTAGATGTCACCGCCCCGCGCGTCGCTGGTTACGATGATGGGATAGGACCGTGATGCTTCATTGGCTGCGATGGCCTGGAGTGAATTGATGCCAATGACGGGAATAGCAAGGGACACACCCAACCCCCGCGCAAAGGCAAGGCCAATGCGTATGCCCGTGAACGTGCCGGGTCCGGTGGTGACGGCAACACGGTGAAGTTGGGAAAAGCCAATGCCCGCCTGCTGCATGGTGAGTTCAACCATCGGGGCCAGCGCTTCCGCCTGGCCCTTGTCCATTGGGTTGAAGTTTGCGGCTAATACCTTGCCTGAGCCCGTGTCATAGACACAGACGGAACAGGCGGCCATGGAAGTATCGAAGGCAAGAAGAAACATGGCCGTGTGATAGTCCGCATTGACCGCCACTTGCAAGGTCAGGTGGGGTGGATAACGCCTTTGCGCAGTATCAGGTTGCCGTAGAGACGGCGTTCACCCGTGGCCACAATGGCGTAGCAGGCCTTGACGCGGTTGTAGAAATCGGCGCCGACCAATACGGTAATTTTCTGCGTCGGCTCAAATTCCTTGAGCAGGGCATCAAACTCGGCAAAAATCGGCTGCATGAGCTGGGGATCGCCCTTGGCGGCGGGCCTGAAGGCGGCTTGCGGCACAAAATCGTCAATTGGCATCACCGACAATATTGCCCGGGCAATGCTGGTTGCATCATGGCCATCCATGCGTACCAAACGTGCGGCATCGGTGTCGGCCGGGTAATTGCCATCGACAACCGCGATCTCGTCGCCGTGGCCCATGGTGCGCAGGATCATCAGAAGTTCCGGCCCCAGCAGGGGGTCAATGCCTTTGAGCATCAGGTTGTCTCCTTGAAGAGCAGATCGCGATCGATGATGTAATTGGCAAAGAGCGAGAGACTTGCGGCCCCCATGGCGCGGGCATCGGAACCGATGCTGCCAGCTTCGATCGTAAATCTTGGCAGGCCGCGCAAATCATGGTCGGCAAGGGCCGCCCTGGTTCTGGTCACAAGTTTCTCGCGAACATCCGCCGGCATGGCGCCGTCTATCACAATGGCCTCGAAATCAATGACGGACATGGTGGCAACGCTGGCGGTGGCCAGGCTTTTCGCGGCGGTGTCCAGCCAAACATCAAGCTCTGGTCCGACGTTGCCCCAAGAGTCCGGAGTTGGCGTGAGTTGCGATGGATCAAGCCCCTTGGCCCGCAACTGCTTCTCCAGAACAAAAAGCGAGGCACTGCGGATAAGCTGCTCGGAGGTTCCCTGTCGCGTGGCAATCGGAATGCTGCCCATGGCACCAGCATAGCCCGAGCGACCTGGGAAGACGTGGCCGTTGATGACCACTCCGCCGCCGATAAAAAATCCGAGAAAGAAATAGGCATAGGTGTGAAATTCATTTCCTTTGCCAAACAGCAGTTCTGCGGCACAGGCCGCGGTTGCGTCATTTGAAAAATGAACTGGCCAGTTTCCAAGTTTTTCAACTTCGGCCACCAGGTCAAAGTCACGCCAGGCTTCAAAAACAGCGTGGGGTGCACCGATTTCTTCTTCCCAGTTCCACAGTTCAAAGGGTGCTGCAATGCCGAAGCCTGATATTCTCTTGCGCTGGGTTGGTGTAAGATCCGCCAGCAATTCTTCCAGGCCGGAGGTTACAAACCCCATGAACGTCTGCGGCGTGGGGAAATGGTAACTGCGATGGACCTTGCGGCGAATTTTACCGGTGAGATCAAGCAGGATGAGGTCGCCGGAGTGGCGCCCCACCTTGAGACCGATGGAATAGGCACCGTCGGGGTTGAGCGAAAAAGGCACGAGTGGTTGGCCAACCTTGCCACGCAGGGGTTTTTCCTTGAGGACAAGCTCGTCAATTTCGAGTTGCCTGACGATGACCGAAACTGTTTGGGCGGAAAGGCCAGTGAGCTTTGCGATTTCAGCCTTCGGCAAGCTGCCATGCTTTCTGATGAGCGACAACGCCAGGCGCTGATGGTACAGCCGCACACCATTTTGCGAGGTGCCGCGCGCCAATGTTGTGCCTTTCAAAACTGGCTGACCACCGCCTAACAATTCCATGCTCACGCCCCCGCCTACCTTTCTCATGCACAGGAGTCGACCCGCTGTCGGCCGAAAAATCCAAGCTTCCGCTACCGAAACCTGTCTGTCAAATAATAAATCAATTCAAATTATTTATTGACACCTGATTGAAAATTCGCTCAGATTGATGAAGGGTACACCTGCCATATCAAGGCACTTGACCTTATCTACTTCTAGAAACCAGACTTTACGTTGCCCCAGTACGGGGTGTGTTCCATGGGAGGATCATCTTGAAGACATTTCTTAAATCAGCCGTAGCAGCCGTTGCCCTGCTCGGATTTGCAAGCGTTGCACAAGCTGCCGGTATTGGCGCTTGCCTCATCACCAAAACAGACACCAATCCCTTCTTCGTGAAAATGAAGGAAGGCGCTACCGCCAAAGCTGCCGAGCTAGGCGTTGACCTGAAGGCCTATGCCGGCAAGGACGACGGCGACAATGAAGGCCAGGTTGCCGCTGTTGAAACCTGCATTGCCGATGGCGCCAAGGGAATTCTGATCACCCCTTCTGACACCAAGGCAATTGTGCCTACCATCAAGAAGTCCCGCGATGCAGGCATCCTGGTGATTGCACTCGATACCGGACTTTACCCAATTGACGCTGCCGACC
>JANMKJ010000008.1:0-2197 GCA_031371945.1 Rhodobiaceae bacterium | reverse complement strand
TCTGCCTCGGCCCGCCCTGCATCCAGATTGACATAGGTTTCATCCACCGCCCCATGATAGCAATGATTGAACACCAGAATTTTCTTGCGGCCCGTCACCGCCCGGCACCAGCGCAAAACGCTGCGGTTGGCGTCCGACGCCGAGGTTGTCACCTGCCAGGCCGGCAATTTGAAGCGGTCTTCCAGCAATTGGCCAACGCGCACCGCACTTGGCGAGGGCATCATCGTGGTAAAGCCCATGGCCCCTTCACGGCGCAGGGTTTCAACCACGCAGGGCGGCGAATGGCCGAACATGGCGCCCGTGTCGCCGAGGCAAAAATCAATATAGGCGTTGCCGTCCGCGTCGGTCACATCGACGCCCGAGGCCGTTTCGACAAACAGCGGAAATGGTGTGGCCCAGTCCACCATCCAATGCATGGGAACACCGCGCAACCAGTTGCGTGCGGCAGTATCGGAATGCGCCTTGGACCTGGGGTTGCGCTGGATGAAAAGTGACTTTTCGCGCTCCAGCATGGCCTTGATCGAGGCATCCGATATCTTAACCTTCATGACATCCTTGGCTATTATTTGGGTTGGACAGGAGTTTAACCGGGCTTTAAGGCCATTCACAACCCCCGGGAGATGTTGCAGGTGATTCCCGGCGCCGCGCCAAGGAGTTAAGATGAGCCGAATTGTCTATGTAAACGGCAGCTATCTACCTGAAGAAGAAGGGAAAATTTCGATATTTGACCGTGGATTCCTGTTTGCTGATGGCATCTATGAAGTAACTGCAGTGGTTAATGGCAAACTGGTCGATTATCCTGCCCACATGGAACGGCTGGAACGCTCTTTGCATGAGATCCAGATGAATTGGCCCTGCAGCACGGAAGAACTCAAAACGATGCATCTGGAGATGGTTAATCGTAACAAATTGGGCGAAGGCTGGGTCTACATGCAGATCAGCCGGGGTGCCGCTGACCGGGATTTCAAGTTTCCCAAGGGCGTTAAGCCTAGTTTGATTGCGTTTACACAAGCCAAGAAATTGGTTGATAATCCGGATGCGGTGAAGGGCGTGGGGGTTATCACAATACCCGACATTCGCTGGGCCCGCCGGGATATAAAGACGGTTAACTTGCTGGCCCCGGTGCTGGGCAAGCAGGCGGCCTACGAAGCGGGCGCGTTTGAGGCCTGGATGGTGGAAGACGGCAAGGTGACCGAGGGAACGTCATCAAATGCCTATATCGTGAAGGATGGGAAAGTTGTGACGCGGGGGTTGTCCAACAATATCCTGGCAGGTTGTACAAGGCGGGCGCTGTTCCGCCTGGCAAGTGAGCATAACGTGGTGATTGAGGAACGGTCGTTCACACCTGAAGAAGCCTATGACGCCGACGAGGCGTTTCTGACCAGTGCTTCCAATTTTGTGATGCCGATTGTCGAGATTGACGGAAAGCGTGTGGGTGGGGGCCAGCCGGGCCCCCTGACGCGGAAGCTGCGGGAAATGTTCCTGGAAGAAATTATGAATTAAACTGAATGTGGTGTGTCTGAGTAAGAGATGAAATACAAAGTTCGCGTATCGCCTGAATTAGTGGAAACAATGACGCTGGCCGCCATTGAAGCCTATTGCTATGGCAACTTGCGCAAGCTGAAAAACACTGCAGTGGAAACGCTGGGTTATGTCTGGGGTTACCGCAAGCAGCAGAACGGCACCACGGTGTTTTACCTTGACCGCACCAGTGTCAGCATATCCGCCGAACGCCAGTACCACAGCGTGACGCCGAACCTTGATGCGGCAAAGCTCAAGAATGAAGTGATGATGCGCTGGTCGCCCCACCTCACGTTGCTGGGCGACTTCCACAGCCACCCCTACCGCAACCTCAAGGAAGTGAATTCCGAGTCGGGCTATAATTTTTCACCCGAAGATCTCAAGGAATTGCGCACCAATGATTTCATTTGGGAACAGTCTGGCAATAATCCTGTTATCCTCGTGATCACCGTGTGCAGGCTTGGCCGTGTGCGTGACAGCGTACAGGACAATTTCCGCAACAACACGGCGCGCTATGCGGTGGGTGACTTCCAGTTCTGGCTGAACTGTGCAGTTGGGTATCTGGACGAGGCCGGCAAGCGCTGCGTTACAGGCAATACCAGCCCCGATGTTCAGGTGAGTGTTGAAGGCTGGTACTTCAACAAGGCCGGTGGCCGCGTGCAGTCCGCTAACGCTG
>JANMKJ010000001.1:0-1662 GCA_031371945.1 Rhodobiaceae bacterium | reverse complement strand
AGAAGAAAAACAAAGCTTTATTGTGCAGTTGGATCCCACCGCGCCCGAGATTGTGCTGCAAGAAAAACTGGCCTTATACGGCGCGCGGGTCAACCAGAAGATTGGCACTACAGGTTTGGCTGTGATTGAAGCGCCGCGTGCCGCCATTCGGCAAATTGCTGCGGAAGGCAGTGTTGCCTATGTCAGCCCGGATCGCCTGCTTTCCTCCTCCACCTCTGGTCACGTCGAGCGCGTCTCGGGTCGTGACACGATGCTCTCGCAGTCCGGCGCTTTCGATGGTAAGGATATGAACATCGCCGTGCTGGATTCCGGCATCTGGGCCGGCCATCATAACCTTGGAGATCGCTTGCTGACCGCCGTGGACTTTACCGGAGAAGCCAATATCAAAACTGATCCCTTCGGCCATGGAACCCACGTCGCCTCTTTGGCCGTGGGGAAATCGCACGTCGCCAAAGGCGCGTATGAAGGGCTGGCGCCAGGCGCCAAGGTCGCAAATCTGCGGGTCCTGAATAGCCAGGGACAGGGCAGCGTTTCCTGGGCCTTAAATGCCATCAACTGGTTATTGAAAAATGCCGCTGCCAACAAAATCCGCGTGGTTAATATGAGCTTTGGCGGCCCGGCGATTGATTCGTACCGCAATGACCCGCTTTGTCTGGCGGTACGCACGCTGGTGAATGCAGGCATTGTCGTCGTGGTGGCAGCCGGGAATGATGGCAAAGACAGCAATGGCAAAAAAGTTTACGGTCGGATTCACTCGCCTGGAAATGAACCTGCTGCCATTACCGTAGGGGCCGCGAATGACTTTGGCACAGATGCACGCTCCGATGATGGGGTAGCCACATTTAGCTCGCGCGGACCGACACGGAGTTCGTATCGGGACGCAAGCGGCGTGCGGCACTATGACAATTTAATCAAGCCGGATTTAGTAGCGCCGGGGAATAAGCTGGTCGCCGCGGCTGCTGATCAGAACTTCCTGATGCGCAACTATCCAAACCTGAATGCGAGAGTCGCAACTGGCGCCAACCATAACCAGATGTTTATGAGTGGAACTTCGATGGCTACGCCGGTGGTGGCGGGCGCGGCGGCATTGGTGTTGCAGGCCAATCCTACGCTCACCCCGAATCTGGTCAAAGCCATTCTGATGTACACGGCACAGCCGCTGCGCGGCTTCAACATGCTGGAACAAGGCGCGGGGCTGCTGAACTTGGCAGGTGCCGTACAACTGGCGAAATTAGTTCGCACCGATTTGACCAGCACAACTGCGAAAGGAACGGCGCTGCTGAAGGCCGCGCTGCCCAACCCGCAAGCCAATATCATCAACGGCGAAACCTGCTCTTGGGGACAGGCCGTCATTGCTGATCACACATTCTTTTATGGCAGTGCGCTGATGACGAAGTATCAGGGGATTTATCGCCTGGGCACGATTCTCGGTGATGGTACGATTCTGGGCGATGGTACGATCCTGGGCGACACCACGCTGATGGCCGATGGAGTACAAATTGCGCCAGGGCCGGCCGCGATGGGCAGCACGGGTGTGGTCTTTGCAGATGGTACCCTGTTTACCAAAGGGAGTATCTTGGCAGACGGTACGATTCTGGGCGATGGCATAATCCTGGGCGACGGTACGATTTTGGGCGACGGTACGATCCTGGGCGACGGCAC
>JANMKJ010000479.1:0-10096 GCA_031371945.1 Rhodobiaceae bacterium | reverse complement strand
GCGTTTCCGCAAAGATATCGTGCCCATGATTGTGAATTTCGTGGCTGCCAACGGCTGATGGCAGGACTCCTGCGCCATATTGCCAAAGCTTGGGGGCGCGTCCCTCCGGAGCCAAAAATTGTTTACATTGATGACCGGCCGGTGCCAGTGAATTTTCGCAGCAACGCCCGGGCCAAGCGCATGATACTTCGGTTGAACAAGGATAGTTCAGGCGTAATCGTAACGCTGCCAAGACGCGTAACGCAAGTCCAGGCATTGGCCTTCGTCGAAAAATCGACCCCGTGGATTGCAAAACAGCTTGAAAATCGCACACCGGCATCGGTGGTGAGAGATGGTTCGATCATTCCCCTGCGAGGTATTCCCCACGAGGTCAAGACGACCCAGGCAAGACGCGGCCTTGTTGCCATTGATCCCGGCAATCCTGTCATTCTTGTTCCCGGTGATGCGGACCATGTGGCAAGGCGGTTGAAAGACTGGTTGAAGAAACTTGCCAAGGCAGAACTCAGCGAGGCCTCGAAAAAATATGCCACGATCATGAATGTGAGCATTGGAAAGATTTCAGTCCGCGACCAGAAAAGCCGCTGGGGATCGTGTTCGCCAACCGGCGATCTGTCTTATTCATGGCGGTTGATATTAGCCCCCACTTTCGTTCTCGACTATGTGGCAGCCCACGAAGTGGCACACCGCCAGCACATGAACCATGGCCCCAAATTCTGGCGTCTGGTCATCATGCACTGCCCTCATGTTCATCAAGCAAAACAGTGGTTCAAGCAGCACGGCACAGGCTTGCATCAATTCAAGACGTGAGGTTCAGCTTCAGGGATTGTCCTTGCTGCGGATGACGCGTCTTGGCTTGTTGGGATCACGCGTGCCAAAAAGTCGTTCAAAAAACCCCTTTTTCTTGCGTGGCGTTTCCATGTCCTGCTCAGGAAATTGCATCGTGTCATCCTGCGACACGACAAGGGGTTCAGGCTCCTCCATGGGTTGGTAAGTTTCGCCCGGCAGTGGTTCCGGCGAAAGTCCTGCAAGTGCCACCTCCATGACGTCTTTCCAGATGAGTGCCGGTATGGAACCGCCTGTTACCGTCTTGGTCGGCGAGTTGTCATCATTGCCGACCCAAACCCCACCAGTGAAATAGGTCGAATAGCCAACAAACCAGGCGTCCCGGTAGTCCTGGCTGGTACCTGTCTTCCCGGCGATATCGAAGCCATCGATCTGTGCCTTCTGGGCCGTGCCTTCGGTCACCACCGCACGCATCATCGTATTCATCGCACCCAGGTTGGTGCTCGAAATTGTTTCGCCAAAGCCATCACCCTTGCGCTCGTAAATCACCTGGCCGTCACGCGTTACAATGCGGCGCACCGAAAATGGCACGATGGTGTAACCGCCGTTGGCAAATGGCGTGAAGGCGGAAGTGAGTTCCAACAACGTCACCTCGGATGTTCCAAGGGCGATGGATGCGTCACTGCCCAGATGCGACACAATTCCAAGCCGGTGGGCCACGGCCACAACAGTGTCCGGTCCAACGGCTGCAGCAAGCTTGGCCGCAACCGTATTCAATGAAAGTGACAATGCTGTTTGCAGTGTGACGGGGCCCAGGTATTTGTGCTTGTAGTTTTCGGGTTCCCAATTGCCGATGCGCACAGGCTCATCAACTTCCACTGAGTTGGGCTGATAGCCCTGTTCCAGTGCTGCAAGATAGACAAAGGGCTTGAATGCCGAGCCCGGTTGGCGCAGCGCCCTCGTGGCCCGGTTATACTGGCTGCGCTTGTATGATTTGCCACCCACCATGGCCTTGATGGCACCAGAACCGTCAAGCACCACCATGGCACCTTGGGATACATTCAATTTCTTGCCATCAACATTCAAACGCTGCCGCAAGGATTTTTCCGCAACCTGCTGCAGCTGTGGGTCGATAGTCGTTTCAACGATGATTGACTGGCTGTAGTTCTTTACGAGTTCGGGCAGTTGGGCTGCAACCATGTCGACCACATACTGGGTTGCCGGTATGTAGTTGGAAGCCACCACGGTAGCTGGTGCATTGATCGCCTGCACAGCTTCGTCACGCGAAACAAACCCCGCATCTACCATGGCATTCATCACCAGGTTGGCCCGGGCTGCCGATTCTTCAGGATGGGTGAGAGGGTTGTAGGTCGTGGGCGCCTTCAGCACGCCAGCGAGGGTTGCCGCCTCCATCATGCTGAGTTCCGTTGCCGACTTGTGGTAAAAAGTCTGTGCTGCTTTCTCAATCCCGGTAGCCCCGCCGCCGAAATAAACCCGGTTCAGATAGAGCTGCAGGATTTCATCCTTGGAAAATTTTGTTTCCAGCCAAATAGCCAGGACCACTTCCTGGATCTTGCGCTGGTAGCTTTTTTCCGGTGTAAGAAACAGGTTTTTGGCCAACTGCTGGGTGAGGGTTGAACCGCCCTGCACAATGCGGCCTGCACTGAAATTTTGCAGCATGGCGCGCGCCAGCCCCAAGGGATCTACGCCGAAGTGTGAGCGAAATCGGCGGTCTTCGATGGCAATCAACGCATTGGGGACATAATCGGGAAGGTCGGCAACCCGCACCTGGTCGCCAAAGAAGGCACCCTGCTCGGAGAGCACGGTGCCGTCTGCCGCCAGCAACATGATGCCGGGTTCCTGCTCGGGGATTTGCAGCAGCCCCTTTTGGGCCAGGGAAAACCAAACGTATCCAAGGCCCATTGCCAGTACAATGGCGCCCAGAACGGCGGATTTAAATGCAAGCCGGAAGAGCCATCCAAATAAGGAGCGTCGCCGCTGGCGTGGCTTTTTCACTCTCGATCCACGCGTGGTGCCGCGCTCAAACAAATGCGGCTCTCGCCGTTCGTCACGGGGGTTGTTTTTTCGGCCTCTAAAAATTCCCATTGTCTTCCCCGGAACCAAAGGTCCCTATGCCTTTGATGGGGTTTAACAATTAACGCTTGATTAAGGGTGAATTCGGCAGAAAAAATGTTCCAATCGTGGCGGCCTACATTACCGCCCCAACCTGCCAGGGTACGAACTCATTGTCGCCATAGCCTAGTTCTTCGGATCGCGTGGTTTCACCGGAGGCAACCTTCATGATCTTGGCGAAAATTTCAGCGCCCTTTTCCTGGATGGAAACACCTTCCACCACATCACCGCAGTTGATGTCCATGTCGTCAATCATGCGCTTGTAGACGTCCGTATTGGTTGCAAGCTTGATGCTCGGAACCGGCTTGCAGCCGTAGGCCGAACCCCGGCCCGTCGTAAAGCACAACAGGTTTGCACCTCCGGCGACCTGGCCTGTGGCTGAAACGGGGTCATAGCCCGGTGTATCCATGAACACAAAGCCCTTGGCGGTCACGGGTTCGGCATAGCGATACACCGCACGCAAAGTGGTCGTGCCGCCCTTGGCAGCAGCCCCCAGCGACTTTTCCAGAATGGTGGACAGCCCGCCCAGCTTGTTGCCGGGCGACGGGTTGTTGTTCATCTCCATCAGATTGCGCTTGGCATAGTCTTCCCACCAATGAATGACATCCACCAGTTTCTCGCCCACTTCACGCGACGCAGCGCGTCGTGTCAGCAAATGCTCCGCCCCATAGATTTCAGGGGTTTCGGAGAGGATCGCCGTGCCCCCCTGACGCACCAGCATGTCGACTGCTGCACCAAGCGACGGGTTGGCCGTGATGCCGGAGTAGCCGTCCGAGCCACCGCACTGCAGGGCCAGCACCAATTCCGATGCGTAGCATTTCTCACGCTTCACGTCGTTCACGAATGGCAGCATTTCAGTCACTGCCGCAACGCCGGCAGCCACGGTCTTGCGCGTACCACCGGTTTCCTGAATGGTCATGGTGCGGAAGAGGGGGCCTTCAACAATGCCGTAGGCTTCCTTGAAACGTGGAATTTGAAAGCCTTCGCAGCCCAGGCCGACCATGAGGATGCCGCCCATGTTGGGGTTGGTGGCATAGCCCCACGAGGTCCGCTTCAGGATGTCAAAAATCACACCCCTGAAATCCACCACGCAGCCATTATCCATGCGAAGTGCAACAACGCCATCTATGTTCTTGTAATTCTCGAGAATGCCAGAACGATTGATTTCTTCGGCGATGAATCCGGCAACCGTTGCCGAGCAGTTCACCGAGGTCATGATACCGATATAATTGCGCGTGCCAACTTTCCCGTTGGCCCGCCTAAAACCTTGAAATGTAGCCTGTTTTTCAAGCGGTAAGATGTCTTCCTGCTGGGCACCCTCACCAAAGGCGTAGTCATGCGAAAGCTCGCCCATGCCAATGTTGTGGTCGTGCACCCAGTCACCAACGCCAATGTCCTTCTTGGCAAAGCCGATGATCTGGCCAAACTTACGTACTGGCTCCCCGGTTTTGATCGCCACCGAAGCCATTTTATGGCCCTTGCCGATACGTTCGGACGCCGTGATGCCTTCGGTCGTAAGCCCACCCTTGTCTGCCGTGGTGATCGCCACAACGACGTTATCAGCAGCATTGAGACGCAGAAAACGATGGGGTTGGGGTGTGGTTTCGAGCATGTGGCGAGGCCTCCGGATGCGTATTAACATAAAACTTGCGTTGTCTATTATTCATACTAACATGTTAGTATGAATAATACAGCGGTGAGTTCAGATTTTATAAATCCTGTTCGCAAAGCTACGCGCGGCGGCGCCGGTAGTCATGTTTATTCCGTATTGCGCGAGGCAATTGTCTCGCTCGAATTGAAGCCAGGGCAAGTTCTGGACAAGCAACTCCTGGCCGAGCGCTTTGGCGTGTCGCGGGCTCCCGTGTATGACGCCTTCACCCGCCTCCAGGCCGAAGCCCTCGTCGATGTCGTACCCCAGCGCGGAACGACTGTCAGCCTCATCAAGATTTCCGATGCCCGCGAAAACATGTTTTTACGCCGGGCGCTCGAAGTGGAAGCCGTGCGGGCCATCACCCGTAACTTCAGTGGCAACGATCTCGAGGCGCTGAAGCGGAACCTGCGCTACCAGACAGCGGCCGCGGCAAATCACGACCACTTGGGTTTTCATCGTTTTGACCTTGAATTTCACGCTGTGCTGTTCGAAGCCCTGGGGTTTGAACGGGTGAAGGCCTTCGCCGAAACCGCAAGACTGGGCCTTGACCGTGTGCGCCGCCTGCTCAATTCGCGGCGGCGCCAGGAAATCACCCTGCAGGAGCACCAGGTCATTGTTGATGCCATTGCCGAGCGAAATTCAAATGTGGCAGCAAATGCCATGGGAGTGCATCTTGATGCGGTGATGAAAGAACTTGAAACCTTTGCGGCCGCCAACCCTTAAATTTTTGCGCACCACAAATCTTAAAAAAACGACTCTTCAAGGCACCATCTGGCGCAACCATTGCCATCACCGAAATGGGCTTTGGTGCAGCTCCCCTTGGCAACCTTTACCGGCCCCACACGGAACGCGAAGCGCAGGATTCGTTTGCCGCCGCCTGGAAGGCCGGCATCCGCTACTATGATACGGCCCCGCTCTATGGGCTAGGCCTTTCTGAAACCCGCCTCAATCACTTTCTGCGCGGCAAGAAGCGCAGCGACTATGTGTTGTCAACCAAGATCGGGCGGCTGCTCAAGGTCTGCGAGCCTTCAAAGCGCACCGGCATCGGCAAGTTTTTTGACACACCCTCGCGCCAGGAAGTCTTTGACTACACCTACGATGGCGTGATGCGTTCCCTTGAAGCCTCGCTCGAGCGGTTAGGGGTGGATTCAATCGACATCATCTTTGCCCATGACATTGACGTCTTCACCCATGGCTCTGCGAGCATCCGCGATGAGCACGTGAAGACGCTGATGGGTGGCGGCTATAAGGCCCTGGTGAAACTGCGCGACGAAAAGGTGATCAAGGCCTTCGGCGCCGGCGTCAATGAATACCAGGTGTGTGAAACCCTCGCGGCGCAGGGTGACTTTGATCTCTTCCTGCTGGCAGGGCGTTATACGCTGCTCGAGCAAACTGCACTCGACTCATTTCTCCCCATGTGTGAAAACCGCGGCATCGGCATCGTGCTGGGCGGGCCCTATAACTCAGGAATTCTGGCAAGCGGTGCAAAGCCCGGTGCCTGGTACAACTATGACCCTGCGCCAAAGCAGATATTAGACCGTGTACGGATGATTGAGGCCGTCTGCAAGGCGCACAAGGTAAAACTGCCGGAAGCTGCCTTGCGCTTTCCGGTGAAGCACCCCGCGGTTGTTTCCGTAATCCCGGGCATGGTGAGCCCCAAGGAAGTGGCTCTCAATGTCAAAACCATGGGCGCCAAAATTCCCAAGGCATTCTGGAAGGATCTCAAATCCCAGGGCCTGCTGCATGAAAAGGCGCCCGTAGGATAATGGATACTGAGCTGCCATGCTGAACATTGACGCCCACCAGCATTTCTGGTCGCCTTCGCGGGGTGACTATTTCTGGATGGTCGGCGATGTCGTGGCACCCAACGCGCGCGACTATGCGCCAAGGGATATCGAAATCCACCGCAAGGCGCATGGCATCGATAAAACCGTGCTGGTGCAGGCGGCTCCCACGGTCAATGAGACCGAATACATGCTCGGCCTGGCCGATGCGACTGATTTTGTGGCGAAGGTCGTGGGCTGGGTAAATTTTGAGCAGCGCGAAGATATGATGCATCTCCAGCGTTTCGCCAAGCACAAGAAATTCTCAGGCGTGCGCCCCATGATCCAGGATATTGCGGACGCAGATTGGATGCACCGGGCGGATATACAATGGGCTTTTGACGCAATTATTGATCTCGATCTCACCTTTGACGCGTTGGGCTTTCCCATCCATCTCGACAATTTCCTCAAGCTGTTTCAACGTTACGACAAGGCCCGCATTGTCATTGATCACGGCATGAAACCTGTGATCCGCAATGGTGAATTCGACCAGTGGGCCCGAAAAATGACCAGCATTGCCCGTGAAACCGGTGTTTTTTGCAAGTTGTCGGGTCTCGCGACAGAGGCAAAGAACGGCTGGACTGTTGAAACCCTGCGCCCCTATGCCGAGCATATAATCGATGTCTTTGGCCCGTCGCGCGTGATGTGGGGGTCCGATTGGCCCGTTGTCGAACTCAACGGTTCCTATGCTTCGTGGCGTGTTGCCGCGGAAAGCTACGTGACAGATGCAAATGAAAGAAAGGAGGTTTTTGGTGGCACCGCCGCCAATTTTTACAGAATTGATTGAGCAACGACCAGTTCCAATGGATGTTTGTTGACTCTATGAACAAAGCGATTATCAAATTGAACCAAGCGGACCCAGTAGATGGCCGCACCTTTAGGGAGGATCCAAATGACTTTTAGTAAAATGATACTTGGCGCATTTACGGCTGGTTTGGCCGTGAGCGCTCTTGCCACTGCAGCAGCAGCCGGCGAATTCGACGGCGTTACCGTCAACATCCTGACGCGGCCTGGTTACGTGATCGCTGGCCCGCTGAAAGAGCGTGGCGTGGATTTCGAAAAAATGACCGGCGCCAAGATCGTCGTCAACGAAGTGCCGTTCGCCGAAATTTTCCCAAAGGTCCAGAATGACTGGGCAACGGGTACCAACTCCATCGACGCTGCCGTTTTCGCTGCGGGCTGGGGCGTGGAACTCGATGCAGCTGGCCTGCTTGAAGACCTTGATCCCTATTTTGCCAAGGATACCAAGATCAACACCGACGATATCGCACCTTACTTCCGTGATTTTGGCATGAAGATTGGTGGCAAGTACAAGCTGGTCCAACTCGATGGCGACTTCCAGATGGTTTACTATCGCAAGGATGTTCTGGAAAAAGCCAAGCTTGAACCACCCAAGACCTGGGAAGACTACATTGCTGTTGCCAAGGCCATAAACGGCCAGGATATGAACGGCGATGGCGTGGCTGACTATGGCTCGTGCATTTTCAAGAAGCGCAACGCCCAAGGCTACTTCGCCATCCAGACGATTGCTGCACCCATCGTGCAAACCCAGGGCACAGCCCAGGGCTTCCACTTCGACAATGCAACGATGAAGCCCATCATCAACAACGATGGCTGGAAGAAGGCTTTCGAAATCTATAAGGAAACCGGCAAGTACGGTCCGGCTGAAGAACTGAACATGGACATCGGTGATACCCGTGGCCTGTTCAAGGCTGGCCGTTGCGGCCTACTGATTGAGTGGGGCGATCCAGGCACACTGCAGCTTGAGCCAGATGCCACCGCAGTGAAGGGTTTGATCTTTGCTGTAGGCGCCGTGGGCTCCAAGGAAGTGCTTGACCGCGCAACCGGCAAGCTCGTTCCCGTAAGCAAGGAAAGCGCGCCTAACGCTGTTGATGGCGTCAACTATGCACCGTTCTCGGCTTTCGGCGGCTGGGCTGGTGCAATCAACGCCAAGGCTGACCAGAAGAAGAAGGACGCCGCCTATGCGTTCCTCTCCTACATGAACCAGGCAGCTGAATCGAACGTCGACGTGACGATCGGCAAGACTGGCTACAACCCATACCGTTTGTCTCAACTGAAGAGCACGGATCTTTGGGTGAAGGCTGGGATGCCAGCCGATTTGGCCGAGAACTATTTAGGTGCCATCAACGGAGCCCTAACCAACCCGAACATGGCCTCTGACAGGAAGATCCCAGGTGCCCAGCAATACACTGGCGTCGTACTCGATACGGAACTTGCCCGCTATGTCGCTGGCGAAATCACGGTTGAGGAAGCCCTGAAGAACATCGAAACCGGCTGGGAAAAAATCACGGATGATTTCGGCCGTGATGAGCAGATCAAGGCCCAGGCCTTGGCGCTTGGTACCAAGTAAACAGGTTGCGACTTAGATGAATCGTAACGACGCTAATCGCCAGCCGGGGGATTCCCCGGCTGGACTTTCCAATCGGGAAAGCCTTGGCGAATGGTTCGACCGCCATTCGCGCACTTTTTTTATTGCACCAGCTGTTACACTCATCCTGGTCTTTGCAATTTTCCCCACGTTCTACTCCATTCTTTTCGCCGTAAGCCGCGTGAAGTTCTCGCCCACAGGTTTGAGATTCCGCTTCGTATGGTTTGACAATTTCTACAACGAGTTCACCGGCAGCGAGCAGGGCCACTTCCTGGGCCGTCTTGAGGGCATCGGTGCTTTCGGCTGGCTGTTCATTGTAGCCGCAATTGGTGGGGTCTGTTGGTGGCTTTACCAGTCCAAACGCAATGGCGCCTCCTGGGTGGGCATGATTGGCCGCACAATATCAGCGGCCATGGCCATATTTGTTGCCTTCCTTCTGGGCAGCACGCTGCTGTCCGGCAACCCGTGGGGCACGCTGCTGACCACGCTGTTCTATGTTGTTGTAGGTTGCTCCCTGCAGTTCATCATTGGCACCGGGCTTGCGTTCCTGTGTTCACAGCCCATCGCTGGAAAGAGTTTCTACCGCGTGCTGTTTTTCATTCCCTTGATGATTACGCCCCTGGGCGTGGGCTATGCCTTTAAAATGGTGCTTGATATTACCAAGGGGCCATTTCAACCCTTCTGGGAATCCATTGGATTGCGCGATTGGGCTTGGTCAGCCGATGCCTGGGCGGCGCGCTGGTTCGTCGTGCTGGGCGACAGCTGGCAGTGGATCCCCTTCATATTCATCTGCATGCTGGCCGCCCTCGAAAATGTGCCGCGCGACCACGTCGAAGCGGCCCAGGTCGATGGAGCCTCCAGCATCCAGATTTTCCGTGAAATCACCTGGCCCCAGATTGTTCCCGTAGCCGTGACCGTGCTGCTCATCCGCATGATTGAGGCTTTCAAAATCGTCGATCTTCCCAACATCATGACGTCTGGTGGCCCAGGCATTGCCACGGAATCCATGACTCTTCACTCTTACTTCCTGTGGCGTTCCAATGACATGGGATCTTCCGCTGCAGTTGCCTATTTGCTGCTGTTCCTGACAGTCGTCGTGTGTTCTTCCTTCTTCAACTATGTGGTGCTTGGCCAGCTCCGAAAGGCCCACGCATGAGCGACCAGTCTTACAAATTCGAGAAGACCAATCGCGGCCTGCTGGAACGGCTGTTCGAGCCGCCCGCCGTTGGCAAAATGTCGCCAATGTCGAAAGTCGTGGCCTATAGCCTGCTTGTGTTCTGGTCAATTTTCGTGATCTTTCCCATCTACTGGGTCGTG
>JANMKJ010000478.1:0-21915 GCA_031371945.1 Rhodobiaceae bacterium | reverse complement strand
GAATTTCGGCATGGGTCGTTCACATGGCACGCTGCCCTTTCAACTCGCCGGAAACATCCGGCACGGCGGGCTGGTTGAGAAAGCCTTTGGCGTGACATTGCGCCAGCTTATTGAAGATTTCGGCGGCGGTACGGCCACTGGAAAGCCACTTCGCGCAGTGCAGGTCGGCGGTCCCTTGGGTTCGTATCTTCCCGCATCTCAGCTTGACCTGCCGATGGATTATGAAACCTTTGCCGCCAATGGCGCCATGGTGGGCCACGGTGGCATTGTGGTGTTTGACGACACGGTTGACATGGCGCGGCAGGCGCGGTTTGCGATGGAATTCTGCTCCATCGAATCCTGTGGGAAATGCACGCCGTGCCGCATTGGTTCGACGCGCGGCGTTGAAACCATCGACAGGATCGTGGCGGGTTTCGAGCGCGAGAAGAACTTGGAGCTGCTCGACGACCTGTGCCAGACCATGACCGACGGCTCGCTCTGCGCCATGGGCGGCTTGACGCCCATGCCGGTGCAAAGTGCCGTAAAGTATTTTCCGGAAGATTTTGACCGCCCTGCAAAACTGCACGCGGCCGAGTGAGGTAATCCCATGCTGATCAAAGAAACTGATTTCGGAACACCCCTTTCTCTCTCCACCACCATGGTGACGCTGGAAATTGACGGGCATTCCATCACGGTTCCGGAAGGAACATCAATCATGCGGGCCGCCATGGAGCTTGGCACCAAGATTCCCAAGCTGTGCGCCACGGACTCGATGAATGCCTTTGGCTCGTGCCGCCTGTGCCTGGTTGAAATCGAAGGCCGTAAGGGTACGCCTGCGTCGTGCACCACGCCGGTTGCCGCGGGTATCAAGGTCAAAACCCAGACGGACCGCCTCGGTGCCTTGCGCAAGGGCGTGATGGAACTCTATATTTCAGACCATCCGCTGGATTGTCTCACCTGTGCGGCCAATGGCGACTGCGAATTGCAGGACATGGCCGGTGCCGTGGGCTTGCGCGATGTGCGCTACGGCTATGACGGCGACAACCACACGACGGCAACGCGCGCCGGTGGCGAGGAGAATTTCCGCTTCAAGCAGAAAGATGAAAGCAACCCGTACTTCACCTTCGACCCGGCAAAATGCATTGTGTGTTCACGCTGTGTGCGGGCCTGCGAAGAGGTGCAAGGAACTTTTGCCCTCACCATTGATGGACGCGGCTTTGCATCGCACGTGTCGGCTGGCATGGATGAAGGCTTCCTCAATTCCGAATGCGTGTCGTGTGGCGCTTGCGTGCAGGCCTGCCCTACGGCGACCTTGACGGAAAAATCGGTGATCAAATTGGGCCAGGCGGAACACTCGGTGGTCACAACCTGCGCCTATTGCGGTGTTGGCTGTTCCTTCAAGGCCGAAATGAAGGGTGACGAAGTGGTGCGCATGGTGCCCTACAAGGATGGCGGCGCCAACGAGGGCCACTCCTGCGTCAAGGGCCGGTTTGCCTGGGGTTATGCCACGCACCGCGACCGGGTGACCAAGCCCATGGTGCGCGATGCGATTACCGATCCGTGGAAGGAAGTGTCGTGGAACGAAGCCATCGGTTTTGCGGCGGAGCGGTTCAAGGCCATCCAGAAGAAATACGGCCGCGGTTCCATTGGCGGCATCACCTCTTCGCGCTGCACCAACGAGGAAGTATTCGTCGTGCAGAAAATGATCCGCACGGCGTTCGGCAACAATAACGTCGATACCTGTGCCCGGGTTTGCCATTCGCCCACGGGCTATGGCCTGAGCAAGACCTTTGGTACATCTGCCGGGACCCAGGATTTCAAATCGGTCGATGAAGCCGATGTGATCGTGGTGATCGGTGCCAACCCGACTGACGGCCATCCGGTTTTTGCCTCGCGCATGAAGAAGCGCCTGCGTGCGGGTGCGAAACTGATTGTGATTGATCCACGCAAAACCGATATCGTGCGGTCGCCGCATGTGGAGGCGCAGTTCCATCTGCCCCTGCAGCCCGGAACCAATGTGGCCATCGTCAATGCCCTGTCGCATGTCATTCTCACTGAAGGCCTGGAAAACCGGGCCTATATCACCGAACGCTGTGATCCCGCCGAATTCAAGCGCTGGTCGGATTTCATCCGTGAACCGATCAATTCACCTGAAGCCATGGGGCTGATTGCCGGCGTTGATGCCAACGCCATTCGCGGTGCGGCCCGGCTCTATGCCACCGGCGGCAATGGTGCCATCTACTACGGGCTGGGCGTGACCGAGCACAGCCAGGGATCCACCATGGTCATGGCCATGGCCAACCTTGCCATGCTGACGGGCAACGTCGGCCGCAATGGCGTGGGCGTTAATCCCCTGCGGGGCCAGAACAATGTGCAGGGCGCCTGCGACATGGGTTCCTTCCCGCATGAATTTTCCGGCTATCGCCACGTCTCTGACAACACGGTTCGTGAAATGTTTGAGCATGTGTGGAAAACCTCGCTGGATGCAGAGCCGGGACTGCGCATTCCCAACATGCTGGATGCAGCGGTTGAGGGAACCTTCAAGGGCATCTACATCCAGGGTGAAGACATTGCCCAGTCTGATCCCAACACCAACCATGTCACCGCTGGCCTGGAAAACATGGAATGCGTCGTGGTGCAAGACCTTTTCCTCAATGAGACCGCAGCCTTTGCCCATGTGTTTTTTCCCGGCACGTCGTTCCTCGAGAAAGATGGCACATTTACCAATGCGGAGCGCCGCATCAACCGGGTGCGCCAGGTGAAGGCGCCGATGCAGGGCAAGGATGAATGGCAGGTGGTGTGTGAGCTGGCCCATGCCATGGGTTACGAGATGGGCTATGGCTCGGCTTCCGACATCATGGACGAGATTGCCGCAGTGACGCCAACCTTCAAGGGCGTGTCGTTTGAAAAGCTCGACCGTTTGGGTTCAGTACAGTGGCCTTGCAATGACAAGGCGCCTGAGGGAACGCCGCTCATGCATGTGGGTGGATTCGTGCGCGGGCTCGGGCGTTTCATGATCACCGAGTTCATTGCCACCAATGAACGCACCGACCGGTCGTTCCCGCTCATTCTCACCACCGGGCGCATTTTGTCCCAGTATAATGTGGGAGCGCAAACCAGGCGCACCGCGAATGTGACGTGGCATCCGGAAGATATTCTGGAAATCCACCCGCATGACGCGGAGGTGCGCGGCATCCGCGATGGCCAGATGGTGTCCATCGCCAGCCGGGTGGGGGCAACGACATTGCGGGCGCAAATTTCAGACCGCATGGCCCAGGGCGTGGTGTATACGACGTTCCATCATCCGGTATCGGGTGCCAACGTGATTACCACGGAGTTTTCCGACTGGGCCACGAATTGCCCGGAATACAAGGTAACGGCGGTCCAGATCACGCTGTCAAACCAGCAATCGGACTGGCAGAAGGACTGGGAAATCCGTGAAGACGAGAACAAGCGCATTGCCGTCGCCGCTGAGTAGTCCACTCCGCCATTCCGGCGAAAGCCGTGACCTCGCTAGCGACCAGGGGATTGGGGCTTTCGCCGCCATGTCGGAGACGGGTGGAAATTCCGTACCGTCCAGCGGCACGCTTCACACCCCGGCGGGTCCGGTCAAGACCACCTGGCAGGTTCCGGAAGAAGTGCCGATTGCCGTGCTGTTCAACTCGGAACCCTATGCGGTGATGATGGCTACACCTTCGGACCTTGATGATTTCGCCATTGGCTTTGCGCTGGCCGAAGGCATCGTTGCGAAAGTCGCCCACATAAAAGCAGTTCTCACCCTACCTTCCCCTGAAGGCTTCGCGGTTGATCTTGCGATTGATGAAAGCCACATCATCCGTGAGCGGATGGTCAAGCGCAGCCTTGAAGGCCGGGTAGGATGCGGGCTGTGCGGCATCGAAGACATCAGCGATGCCATTCGCATGCCGCAGGGTGAGGTCGCCCGCTCTGCCCTTTCACCGGAAGCCGTGGCGCGGGCCTATGCGGCGCTGCCGTCGCACCAGCCGATGAACGCCGTCAACCGCACGGTGCATGCCGCGGCGTGGTGTTCCGTACACGGAGAAATATTGCTGGCGCGCGAAGACGTGGGCCGCCACACGGCACTGGACAAGCTGGTCGGTGCACTGGCCAAGGCCGGCATGGACCCGCGCTATGGTTTTGTGCTGATGTCGAGCCGTTGCAGCTTCGAACTGGTGCAGAAATGCGCCCTGGCCGGCATTGGCGCGCTGGCCACGGTTTCGGCGCCAACGGCGCTGGCGCTGCAATTGGCCAAACAGGCCGGACTTAAACTTGCTGCCCTGTCAAAGGGCGGCGTCATGATCTTCGACCAGGAGTAGGCAGAGATGGAAGCATCCGATATCATCCGCATGACCAACCAGATAGCGGGGTTCTTCAAGGCCTATGGCCACGACGAGGCGCTCAAGGAAATTGCCAACCACATCAATAATTTCTGGGATCCGCGCATGCGTACCCATCTGTTTGCGTACCTTGCCAAGGGGGGCTCCGGCATTGATCCCCTGGTGATTGAGGCGGCGACGAATATTCGCAAGCCCAAGGCGACAGCCGCGTAATTGTGGAATGAGGTGACACCTGTGACAACATCCGGTGGCTGCCTGTGTGGCGCGGTAAAATTCCAGGTTTCAGCCGATCCCCTCACGGCGCGGGTGTGCTGGTGCCGGGTCTGCCAGTATCTGGGTGCGGGTAGCGGCATGGTGAGCGTGGGCTTTCCATCCGACGGTTTTTCAGTGGAAGGCGATGTCAGGTGGTTTGAAAGTGTGGCCGACAGCGGCAACCGCATGCACCGCGGCTTTTGCCCCACCTGCGGCACACCCCTGTTCAGCAGGGCTGAGGTGCGGCCCCATCTGGTTTTTATCCGCGCCGGAGCGTTGGACAACCCGAACCTGATGGCACCGCAAATGGCAATTTGGACCGATGCCGCCCCAAACTGGGCCTGCTTTGACCCCACCCTGCCGAAGATTGGCGGTCAGCCTGCGCCGCCGACACTGCCGAAGTAACGCTGCCCTGGGACATTGAGCCATATCAATGCGGGCCACCCTGCCTTGCCCTAGAATCGCTGCTTCCTGCTTCCATCTCCGGATCAGGGACTGGAGACATGCAAGATGCTGAAATTCGTGAGCGGCCTTATCCCAATCTTCTTCCTGCTTGCCAGTACGCTGGCTTCAGCCGGCACATCAACCGTTGCCGGTGATGATAAAGCTGCCGGATTGCAGTTGAAGCTCGGCCAGGCAGATTTTACCACCTACTGTGCCGCCTGCCATGGCGTCGATGGGCGGGGAGACGGAACCGTCGCCGAGTATCTCACCATTGATGCAGCTGACCTCACCCAACTCAAGAAGAAAAATGGCGGCCTGTTCCCCGGTGAACGCATCGCCGGTGTGATTGACGGCCGGGCCCAGGTCAAGGTGCATGGGCCGCGCGACATGCCCGTCTGGGGCGATTGGTTCAAGTTCGAGGCGGAATCATCGAAGAACGGCAAGGGCGTAAGCGACGTCGTGGTGCACGAGCGCATTGCATCACTGGTGCATTACATCGAGTCCATCCAGGAAAATTAGGAGGGCTGCACGCCGGCTTGGTCATCGTCTTGCCATTTTGGTCGGGTTGGATGCACATTGTTACTTCGCCAGTGTGTGACGCGTCCGCCTTTGAGTCGCTGCAACCCAATTCGCGCAACAGGGAAAAACCTCCATGAAAGCTTCCAACGCCGCCGGATCTCCTTGGGCAGATCAAACCACCCGTATCCCGAACACACCCGATTTTTCAGCAGCCACGCTCGAGATGCTCGGCCGGTGGAATTTTGAAATCGCTTCGCTTTACGGCAAGCGCTTTCAGGAAGCCTGTGCATTCCCGTTCAGCCTGATGCTGTGCACATCGTTCGACGATGTGACCGACGCCCAGCAGAAGTATTCCGAAATCCTGATGGCGGACTATCGCGCCACGGCCGAGAAAATTGCCCATGCCTTTGTCAGCGGGCAAACCCTGGCGCGTGGAACATCCGCAACCGAGGCCTATTCCGCAGCACTGCTCAAGGCCCAGGACGATGCCAGGAACATCATCGACCAGGCCCGGGCGCAAGCCCAGCGCATCATTGCCGATGCAGAAGCCCTGATGGCAAAACCGCAAGCAGCCGGGGACAAGACCAAAGCGGCTTAGGCGCTGAAGCTACACGGTTACTTCACCAGCAGTACAAACGGCTCTTCGGTGGCGCGTTTTACCAGGGCGCTGTAGGTTTCGTAAATCGCGGCATCGGTGTTGAACTTGCCGAACTGGGCGTCCTTGCCGAGGTTTTTGACGGGCACGAAAACGATGGGGGTTGAGACCGGGGTGAGCAGCGTGCCCCTGCCCGACTGCAGTGTCGTGAGCAAACCGAACATTTCGCCACCGATCATGGGCCGCGTGATGAGGATCAGCCGGTATTGCCCCATTTTATTGGTGACGAGATAGACATAACCGGACTGATGGGGAACCGACACGGCGCCATCCTGCTTGAAGGCGGCATCCAGCCTGTCGGACTCCCGAAACACCAAATGCGACAGGGCCGTATCCCAGCGGATTTCGGTGCGGTAGGCGTAGATCGACTGGGCATCGCTGAAGCTAGGACGCAGGGTGACGTAATCGCCTTCCAGCCAGGTAACGGCGGGGTGTGAATAACTTCCAAGTGATTCCGGTGCCAACTCATCCTTGCCGTTGGGCGAAGGCTTGTGTTTGCGCAACTTGAGTTGCAGGGCTTCCTCGATGCGCACCACCGAAGCCAAGGTGAAAGGCCTGGTTCCAGTCAGGGCTTTTTCCAATGTCGACAGGCTGATTTTTGCCTTGTCGGCCAGGTGCTGGCGCGAAATGCGGCGGCGTGCCAGTTCTTCGCGTACCTGGCCACCGATTAACTTGTTTTCTTCGAGGGAAAGATCGTCGTCGCTCATGGTGCCGTAACTTCCCACATTTTCCCGCACATTTCCACCTCCGGTTTGCGGATTGCGCCGGAAGAAAGACGTTCTTCACAGTGGCGGCGCAGGGCGCCATGGATTTATGCTTGCTCCCATTGGTGCGGCATTGGTGCCGGCCCTGGAGGATAAAGTGAATACAATCGCGCAACGCCGCAGCTTCAAATCACGTCTCGATACACTCGTCGCCGTTCTCGGATTGGCGGCCATCCTGTTGCTTTCCATTTTTGGCCAGGCGCGGGCGGGCGAGGCAAAGCTTGCCCTTGTCACACCCAATGACGTGAAGGCCGGAAGCCTGCTGTTGAAGACCAAGGACAATGGCAAATACCTGGAGGCACCCCGGGTTGCCACGGATTTCAACGTCACCGTTTCGGGGCCAACGGCGCGCACCATTGTGACGCAGCGCTTTGAAAACCCGGCAGAGGGTTGGGTTGAAGGCGTTTACGTGTTCCCGTTGCCGGAAAATTCCGCGGTGGACACGCTGAAGATCATCGCTGGCAACCGCGTGATTGTGGGCGAAGTAAAGGAACGCCAGGAGGCCAAGGTCATTTATGAAAAGGCCAAGGAAAATGGCCAGGCGGCAGCCCTGCTCGAAGAAGAGCGGCCAAACCTGTTTACCAATTCGGTGGCCAATATCGGTCCCCATGAAACAGTGATCGTCCAGATCGAGTACCAGGAAACCGTGAAGCAATCGGCGGGGACATTTTCGCTGCGCCTGCCGCTGGTGGTGGCACCCCGCTACATTCCTGATGCGCTGGTGCAGTCGGTGGATTTTTCCAGCGATGGCTACGCCAAGGACGTGACGGATGCAAAGCGCATTTCGCCTCCGGTGCTTGATCCGAAGATTTCGGCGCCGGTGAACCCCACGACGATTTCGGTTGCCCTTAACGCCGGATTTGAAATCAGCGAAGTGAAAAGCCTTTACCATGCCGTCAAGACTGACCCTGCAACCCATGTGATTTCCCTGGCGGATGCCACTGTTCCAGCGGACAAGGACTTCGCCCTGGAATGGCAGGCTAAGGGCACGGCACCACAGGCCGGGCTGTTTACCGAAACCATCAACGGCAAGGATTATCTGCTGGGCTTTGTAACGCCGCCACTGGTGCAGGCCAACGATGTGGTCAAGCCGCGGGAAACCATCTTCGTGATCGACAACTCGGGTTCGATGGAAGGCCCTTCCATGGTGCAGGCCAAGGACAGCCTGATCTATGGCTTGAGCCAGTTAAAACCCGGCGACCTGTTCAATGTGATCCGCTTTGACGACACCATGGACATGCTGTTTTCCGATGCGGTTGCGGCCGACAAGGAGAACATCGACCGGGCCAAGGCTTTTGTGGCCGCCCTCAGCGCCAACGGCGGTACCGAGATGATCCCGCCGATGACCGCTGCCCTGCAGGATTCCAAACCGTCAGACACGACCCATCTTCGGCAGATCGTGTTCCTGACCGATGGTGCCGTGAGCAATGAGGAGCAGTTGTTCTCGACCATTGCCAGGAACCGCGGCCGCAGCCGTGTCTTCATGGTGGGCATCGGGTCTGCGCCAAATTCCTACCTGATGACCAGGGCGGCTGAACTGGGCCGGGGCACGTTCACGCAGATTGGCGATGCCGCGGAAGTAACCGCCAAGATGCAGGACCTGTACGGCAAGATCGGCAACCCGGTGGTGACCGAGCTCAAGGCCGAACTTGTGGGCAATACCGCGAGGATCACGCCCGACATGTTGCCCGACCTCTATCGTGGTGAACCGGTATTGCTGATGGCGGAAGCCAAGGGCCTCAACGGCTCGCTCAAAATCAGCGGCAACATTGGCAGCCAGCCGTGGGAAGTGACGCTTCCCCTTGCCAAGGCGGCGAACGGACGCGGAATTTCCAAGCTGTGGGCCCGCCGCAAGATCGCCGACTTTGAAGTCGCCTCGACACTTGGCAACCTGACGGCGGACGCGGCGAACAAGGCCATCCTGGACGTAGCACTTGAGCACCAGATCGTGTCCACCCAGACGAGCCTTGTGGCGGTGGACAAGTCACCCAAGCGCCCGGCTGGCCAGAAGCTGACGCGGGCCGACGTGCCGCTCAACCTGCCAGCAGGCTGGGACTATGATTCCGTATTCGGCAATGAACATGAGCCCGTGATAAAGCAGAAGGAAGCGCAAGCCGCCTTCAAGCAACTGGCCATGCTGACGAAACCTGCTGCTGCCAATCCCCAGCAACAGGTGATGCTGCCACAGACTGCGACACCTGCTGGAATTTTCGCAGCTCTGGCGGCACTGCTGATGACTGCGGGCCTTGGCCTGCTGCTCATCGCACGGCGGGAACGTGTGAAATGACCCCTGCCATTTCAACGCTTTCCAAGGTTGGACCGGTGCGCATGTCGCACCGGTCCCTCAGCCGCCTGCTGGGTGTCCTGTGCATTGCGGCATCGATTGTCCTGTTCGGCAACACGCTGTGGATTTATGCCAAGGCGCAACTGGCGCAGGTCCTGCTGGAACGGGCCTTTACGCAGTCCATCGTCTTGGGCGTACCGGTCAAGGCCTGGAGCTGGGCTGACACGTGGCCGGTTGCCCGCATCGAAATCGGCCGCCTGCACGCCAATGCCATTGTGTTGCAGGGTGGCAGCGGCGAGGCCCTGGCCTTTGGCCCCGCACTTCTCAATGAAACATCGCGCCTTGGGGAGCGCGGCACGGCTGTCATTGCCGCGCACCGGGATACGCATTTTGCCTTCCTGAAAGATGCTATTGCAGGCGACCTCATTTCAGTGACCCGCGATGATGGTGTGAAGTTCACCTACCGGGTCACGGGCACGTCCATCGTCGACTGGAACACCTCGGGGATCGATGCCCATGCCGATGGTTTCAACCTGGTGCTGGCCACATGTTATCCGTTTGATGCCATCACCCACGGGCCCCAGAGATATCTGGTGAAGGCTGATCTGGTAAATCCCTAGGCAAGGTCTTCAACAGGACAGGAATGCACGGAACGTAGAGCAGTGCGGCAATGATCCAGACAAGGCCGGGGAAAACCTGGCGGGAGCTCGAATAGATCAAGCTGACCACCAACGGGCCGATGATCGATGCCACTGCGGCAAGGCTTGCCAGCAGGCCCTGCAATTCGCCCTGCTTGTGTTCATCAACTGATTTTGACAGCAACGACATGAGCAACGGCGTGTGAATGCCACCCAGGCAAAACAGCGGCAGCAGCACGAATGCCATCCAGCCTTGCGTGGCAAGTGCAATCAGCACATAGGCCAGCACGTCACAGGTGATGCTCAAGAACATTGCGCGCCTTTCACCCAACCGGTGGGTCAGGGGTGCAACCAGGAAGGCCTGCACGCCTGCATGAAACAGGCCGAAACCGGCCAGGGAAAGTCCCGTCGTCAACGCCGTCCAGGCAAATTTGTCAGTGCCATAGATCACCCAGATGGTGGCACCGGTTTCGCCAATGATGCCGAAAACCACGGCGACCGCCAGCAAAGGACCAATGGCCCTGAATTCCGGAACGCGGTGGATTGCAGCCAGCGGGTTGAGACTGCCCCAACGGAAACCGTGGCGTGCACCCGTACGCGATTCAGGAAGGGCAAAACAGGCGATCAGGAAATTTGCAGCGTTAAGGATGGCTGCGGCAATGAATGTGTACCGCAGGTGATTGTCGCCAATCAGGCCGCCGATGACCGGGCCCAAAATGAATCCCACGCCAAAAGCTGCGGCCAGCAAGGCAAAATGCCGGGCTCTCTCATTTTCTGGAACGACATCAGCGATGTAAGCACCTGCAACGCCGGCATTTGCGCCGGTCATTCCGGCTATGGCCCGGCCCAGGAAGAGCAGCCACAACGTTGGTGCGAAGGCCATCAGGAGGTTGTCGAGGGTGGCTCCCGCCAGGGAAACCAGAAGCACCGGCCTTCGGCCGAAATAATCACTCAAGCTTCCGAGCAAGGGCGAGAAGATGAACTGCATCGCCGCATAAAGCGAGAGAAACGCCCCAAACTGCCAGGTGATGTCTGGGAGGTGCCCGACACTTCGCAGCAGTGCGGGCAGGACCGGCATGGTGATGCCAAATCCCATAGCACTCACGCATACAGTGATGTAGATAACCAATAATGATTTTGGCATTGCGTCCCCCGACGAAAACTACACCACCTCATAGTCGACCCGGACAGGAACGCTAGATTTTCTTGCGCTTGGCCCTCGGCAGTTTCCAGATATGTTCAACCAGTTGTTCCACGGTTATGCCCTCTTCGGAATAGGCAACGCCGGCCACGGCGATCCCCGCCTCGACAACAGTTTCCGCCCGGCCTGACACCAGCGGATGCCACCAGGCAAGACTCTTGCCTTCGTCCAGCAGGCGGTAGGCGCAGGTTTGCGGCAACCAGCCGAGTTCGCTCACGTTCTTCGGCGTCAGGGTCACGCAATCTGGCACCCGTGCGGCGCGGTTGGGGTAGTCCGAACACTGGCAGGTCTTGAGATCGAGAAGCTTGCAGGCGGTGCGGGTGTAAATGAATTCACCCGTGTCCTCATCTTCCAGCTTGTTCAGGCAGCAACGGCCGCAGCCGTCACACAGGCTTTCCCACTCTTCCCGGTTCATTTGGGACAGGGTCTTGGTTTTCCAGAAAAGCGGGTCGTCGGCCATTCCCAATCCTTAATCACTTACATGGCACCGGCGCAATTGCTTCCTTGCGAAGGTGTAACTGAACTGGCATTTATGAGGGGTGTATGGCGTGATTTAGCCAAAATCGCGCGGTATTCCTGCAGTTGCATTGGTGAACAAGAGAACCTGGTCAATAAACGTGGCAAAACTACCTAATAGCAACCCTGTTTACCGGTTTTTCTGGGCGTTTGACTCCTATGTGAGCTCGGGCATCTTCGAAACCTGGGACTGGCTGAAACGCTGTGGCTCGGCCTATTCCTCTTTCATGCACCGGTTCAGGATTTCCGGACTGCGACGGATATTCGTCGATCTTGCCGACGATTTTGCCACGTTCGGTGTGGTTTTTGCCTTTTGCCTTCTGGCCTATGCGCTTCCGCCGTTCTCTGGCACCGGCGATGTGTGGAACAAGGGCCGGGCCTACGCGGTCACATTCACGGATAGCAATGGCGAGATCATCGGGCGGCGCGGCATCCGGCAGGATGATGCCATTGCCCTCGAGGACATTCCCGCCCCCATGATCAAGGCCGTGCTGGCCACGGAAGATGCCCGGTTTTTTGACCATTTTGGCGTCGACGTTATCGGCACCATGCGCGCCATCGTGCACAATGCCCGCTCCAGCGGTGGCACCCAGGGTGGCTCGTCCCTCACCCAGCAGGTTGCCAAGAATCTGTTTCTCAGCCCGGAACGCACCATCCGCCGCAAGGTGCACGAGGCGTTTCTATCGCTGTGGATCGAGGCCAGACTTTCAAAGCAGGAAATCCTCAAGCTCTACCTTGACCGGTCCTATCTCGGTGGCGGCAACTACGGCATTGAGGCAGCGGCGCAATACTATTTCGGCAAATCCGTACGCGACGTGAACCTGTCGGAAGCGGCCATGCTGGCGGGACTGTTCAAGGCACCCACCAAGTATGCCCCGAGTGCCAATATTGAAGCGGCCCGGGCGCGGGCCAATGTCGTGCTCTACCGCATGCTGGATGCGGGCTTCATCACGCAAGGCGAATTGCTGCAGGCCAGGCGTGAACCGGCTCAAGTCATCGCACAGACCAATATTGACAGCCCGGACTGGTTCCTCGACTGGGCCTACAAGGACACGCTTGCCATTCTCGACCAGCAAAAACTGGCTGGCGACTTCGTGATCGAGGTGAAAACCACAATTGACATGAAGCTGCAGACGGCGTCGCAAAAAATCATCAACGACTTGATCGACAACCAGGGGCCGGGTTACAAGTTCACCCAGGCCGCATCGGTAACGATGACGCCTGAGGGTGCGTTGAAGGCCATCATCGGCGGACGCGACTATGAAGACAGCCAGTTCAATCGCGCCACCAGTGCCGAGCGCCAGTCAGGGTCGTCGTTCAAACCCTTTGTCTATCTCGCAGCCCTGCTTGCCGGGTATACGCCAGACAGCATTGTGGTGGATGGACCGGTGTCGGTTGGCAACTGGTCGCCGAAGAATTACACCTCGAAATATGCGGGTCGGGTGACGCTGACCAGCGCCCTTGCGCATTCCTACAATTCGGTTCCGGTCAGGCTGATGATCGATATTGGCAGGCCCGCCATCATCAAGACTGCCCACGACATGGGAATCCAGGGAGAGTTGGAAACCTGGGCTCCCATGGTACTGGGCACAAGTTCTCTTACGCTTCTTGACCTTACGCGCGGGTACTCGACGTTCGCAGCGGGTGGCAAGGCATCAACACCCTACACGGTGCTGGAGATCCGCAGGCCCAATGGCGACGTGATCTACAACCGGCAAAACAACGCGGAAGTGCCAAAGCAGGTAGCACCGGAAGAAAAAGTTGCCGAGCTGAATTCGATGCTGAAGCAAGTGGTAAAGAACGGCACGGCCCGCAAGGCGGATCTGGGTTATGCGCCCCAGGGCGGCAAAACGGGAACCAACCAGAGCTACCGCGATGCCTGGTACATCGGCTTCACGGCCCATAACGTCACCGGTGTCTGGGTGGGCAATGATGACTTCACGCCGATGGAAAAGGTAACGGGCGGGCTTATTCCCGCGCCCACATGGAAGCGCATCATGGACGTGGCTGAAGCAGGCCTTCAGCCTGCAAGTGTGGCCGGCATTCCGCTTGATGAGACCTATACAACTGTAGCAGCAGCCCAACCGGAAATGAACTTGCAACCGGTGAGCGACGAGACCGGCATTGCCACGGTTGAACCCATCCAGCCCGCAACCGACAATGAAGGTGTATCGGTTGTTCTCAATGACATGTTCTCGCTGTTTGAGAAGGAAAAGCCGGTCAAGCGCGCGGCAAAGCCGAAGCGCGCGAAGTCGCTGGACGAACAACTGATCCTGCCTAGCGCCAATGCCGATGGCGAATCACGCAACAAATTCCTTGATAGCCTATTTGGTGCCAACGATCCTCCGCCCAAAAAGAAGCGCAAGAAATTCACCATTTTTGGTTTTTAAGGTCGCAATGTCGCAAACCACCACGAAACTGTTTTTGCTTCTCTGCGGCTTGATTGGCGGCTGGGCGTCGGCAATGTTCTTCATTGATGACCTGGGTTCGGCATCGGCATCAACCAACGGCAACTGGCGCATGTGGAACCTGGGTGCGGGATCGTCTTCCAACCCCTACGCCGTTGCGCATTTCCTCTTGGCCGGACAAGTCCCACCGGCTCAGTCTCTGTTTCTTATCTACACCAGCACCCGTGACGACGAGGGCAACACGCTGCGCTCGGAATGTGTTTACACGGTTTCATCCGGCAGTTTGCCGGCGCGCTGGTGGAGCCTTTCGATTGGCCCTTCAGACATTCCAGACGCATCATCGGTTCCGGTCATCACGTCCGACCAAATTGTGCGGGGCCAGGACGGTTCCATGAGTGTGGCCGTGGCCCGCCATCCCATTCCCGGCAACTGGGTGCGGCCGGCACATGATGGCAATATTGAAATCCAGTTGCTGGTTTCAAATGATGGCGGCTCCCAGGAGGTTTCGAACCTGAAGCTGCCTTCCGTGCAGCGCGTGGGTTGCTAGCGATGCGCAACCTCTACTGGGTCATTGTTGCAGCCGTGCTGGCGGTTGTCGTCCACATTGTCACGCTGATTTTTGTGCCCGGATTCTTTTTCGAACGCAATCTCAGCCGGCTTGCGGCCGATATCCCGAACAACAAGTTCTTTCTGCTGCCCCGGGATGCGCAGAGAAAAATATTTCCGGAATATCCCGCCGATGCAATATTCGGCCTGTGCCGCTTCGACCTGACGGCGGGTCCCGTTGACCTCAACGCCAACCTGCCCGACACCTACTGGACGCTGACTGTGTATTCGAAATCCGGGAAGACCCTTTATACCGTAACCGATGGGCAATCGGGAACTGACACGTTCAATCTGAAGCTGACGGTTGCGCCGGGCCTGCTTGATGTCTTTTCAGCCAAGGGTGACGATGACGATGACCCGGTTTCATCGTCTGGCTGGAAGGTGCTGTCGTCGGACGTGCGGGGATTTGCGCTGTTCTGGGTGCCTGCCTATGACCAGGCGCAGCGCGAAAACTTGAGTGAGACGCTGGCTAAGAGTTCGTGCAGCCGGGCTTCAAGTTAAGCTGAGCGACTCTTCATCAAGGGCCGCCTGTGACACGCGGCGTTTTCTTTGCGTGGTCAAGGCTGATGCCAGGTCAGAACTGCGGCGCTCAACACGAACACCTGGAAAAATAACGATTTCTGCCGATGCGAATACTGCGCCCTGCACCCGTTTGGAAATGGGATTTTGTGGAAACGGCAAAACGACACTCATAATATTCTTCCCTAAGGTCTTTTCTGACAGCGCAGTGATCAACGCTGGTACCTACTTAATGCGAGACATGGTTAAAAATTGACTAACCGCAATTTATAATTTTTCGGCGATCAATCCTGCAGTACCGCTGCGGTCTTCGACTTCTACGACCCACAGGTCGGAATCAAATTTTCTGCGCCGCTCCAGCAGGGCCAGCACCTGCTCCTCGGTTGCGGGGAAGGGAAGTTCTTCAATAAACCTGCGGTCGCCCCGTTCATCATAGGCAGCACCCGGGGCTGGCCCAAAGAGATGAAACCGGCCGTCAAGCCGGTTGATGATGACGAAAACAGCACCTGCATCCACAGCGCCCTTGCTGGCCACGGTGCAGAACTTGCCTTCACCATTGCATTTCAGGAGGAATGCCTGCACCCAGATTTCTGTCTTGAGGCGCATCAGCCAAGCCCCCAGGTTAAGGAGCGGCCATCGCGGTATCACCGCTCATCTTGGCGATCTCGTCCAGCAGTTCGGGTGAGAAATCACCATCCTGGGCGAGGCCCCTGTCCTTTTCGAACTGGAGAATCGCCGCAACTGTTGCGGCAGTGAGTTCGCCGGTGATTTCTCCCGGTGCATAGCCAAGTTCAGCCAATCCGGTTTGCAGCTGGCGCATCTGTGCGGCAACGCCCGGCGATTCTTCGGCTTGGGTCACGCTTCCGGTGAAATCGGCGGCAGCGGCTATCTTCTGGGTGTAATGGATGTGGTCAAGGAGTTCGCTGGTGATTTCACCGTCAACGGCAAGGCCTGCCTTGCGTTGGTAGGATTCGATGGCAACGCGGGTACGCTTGCCCTGAACGCCGTCAACCATGCCCTGATAGTCACCAGTTTTCAGCAGGCTGCGCTGGATTTCCTCGACCTTGGGGTCATATTTCATGACAATCGTGTCTTGCCGCGCCAGGGGTGCCACGACATCCACCCGGGTGGAAGCGCCGTTGGGCGTATCCTGGGATGCCACAAAATGCGGTCTTGCGGGTTGCCCGAGGAAGATATTGTACACAATGGCGGCGCTGAGAATTGTCGTGGATGCCAATGCCAGGGCCGAAAGCGGCCTCAGCTTTGGTTCACGCGCCACTTTCACTTGTCTCATCAAATCAAACCCAACACACAATGCCCAGTGAAAACCTGCAGAAAATGCTGATTTCCCAACTTGTTGTGCAATTTGCCCTACGCTGGTTAACACAGCCTTTCACAACCCCGGTGGTACCTGCACGATCGTTTTGCATATGCTTAACCAGAGGTAAACCGGAAGCCTAAAATTTAACTCGAAATCGCGCTAAAATCTAATAAAAACCAGCGTTTTAGCTTCATTGGGAGACAATATTTCTGCGCTAGAACACAGCCACAAGAATAGGTGTGGATATGGGTATTCTTAGAACAGCAATAGTATTGTGTGGCCTCGCGGCGTTTATTCCGTCGCCACCGGAAGATTCTGGCCAAATGGCCGCAGGTCCAGCAGGCGTTGAGCTTGGCGACGGCTACATTCAGGTGGCCATGGGCACATTCTCGGATCTTGCATCGTTTTGCGAACGGCAGCCCGGTGTTTGCAAGACCGCGGGCTATGTGGCCTACAAGCTCGAGCGCAAGGCCAAGTATGGGGTTCGTATGATCTACGAGTGGGCAAATGAGGCGGCGCCCGCTGCCCCTACCCTTGCCGAAAGTGATCCCATGACCACAAGTTCAACCAAGACTGCTGCGGCCCAGCCCGCCTCCTTCGTTTCCCAATCGACCCTGCGCATTGATGACCTGATTCCCGTGTGGCTTGGACCCAAAAGCTCCAAGAACAGTTGAGAACCATCGCCTTAGCGACTATCTCTGGGGAATGCGCATTCTCCGGAGAATTTTTTGAGCCCCTCCCTACTTGAAGATCTGCAAGCCGACTTTGACATCCTCGATGATTGGGAAGAGCGCTATCGCTATATCATCGAACTCGGCCGGGCCTTGCCGCCTTTTGATGAGACATGGCGCAACGCCACCTACAAGGTGAACGGCTGCGCCAGCCAGGTGTGGATACATCCCGCGCTCGAAACGCATGATGGTGTTTACGTGCTGAAATTTGAAGGCGACAGTGACGCCCTGATCGTCAAGGGGCTGATCGCCATCACGCTGATGATTTTTTCCGGCAAGTCTCCCCAGCAGATATTGGAGCAGGATGCGAACCTCATTTTTCAAAAGTTGGGACTGAAGGACCATCTTACGCCGCAGCGGTCCAATGGCCTTGCCTCCATGGTGGAGCGCATCAAGTCTGACGCGCGCCAGGCGATGCTGGCATGATGTGGGGGCGGTAGTCCGCCAGTGCCCAATGGCCGATGCCCTTTCCCTGCCCGCTCGTGCCCGGCGATTTGAGCAGGCGGTAGTGACGCGCCAGGCGGGTTAAGGCAATGGCGAGTACGGCCTTGCCGCTGCGCTGTGGCAGTTGCAGCATGCGTTCTGCCTGTTCCAGGCCACCGGCAAGGCAACATATATAGTAGAGCACGCCGGAAAGTTCCGGTCCCACCGCGTCAAACGCCTCATGAACACGTCGTCGGGCGTCAATGGCATTGTCGCTGAGGTTTGCGATATGGTTGTCACTGATTGCGGCATGGCCGGAACGCGCACTTGTGCCTTCCCATGATGCCGTTATCCGGCGCTCGAAGTAGGCGCAGTCGTAGTCCTGGCGCAATCGCTCGCCTGCTGCAAACTGAAGCTCGGTTATCGAGGACTTGCCCTTCTGGTCCTTGCGGCAGAACAGCCGGTAAAGCGGGCTTTCAGTTTCGTTGAAGGCTGGTATGGCAGATTTTGGTGATGTATCATTTTTCATTGCTAGTGCTCCCGATCGCGCAAAAGCTAGCAACAAATTCTTGAGGATTCAATACCCAATTTGGTATTTAATTCAATTCACCTGAAAGGCTACAAGCAACGCGTTTGTTGCCCTAGGCCATGGCGGCGAGGGAGAGTTCGCTGTGGTCGTCGGAGGCGGACTGGAAGTAATCGTAGCACAACAGCATGCCGACGTCGCTACCCGTGGTGGCGAGCGGCAGCTTCAGCCAGTACTGGACGAGATGTTCCTTGTGCAGGCGAGGACCGCGCACGACACCCTGGGTGGGCTTGCCCTCCTCGATGGTGCGGCGGTAGGCGGCAATCCAGTAGTCGTGCTTGTCACCCCACTCGAGGTCTTCGATGTGCAGACCGGTGATTTCACGGTCATAGATTTCGCGCAGGCGGGTTCCGGCCAGCCGGATGCGGCAGCGGGATTTGTCAGGGCTCACATCGACGAGGCTGATGCCACTGAGGATGCGGGGGATGTTCATGGGATTGATGTCGCTGCGGCAGGGCATGGACCGGCCACGGGACTTGTCGACCCAATAGTCAAACAGTTGTCGCTGTTCAGGCACAACTAACTGCGCCCGGAATACCGTGCTTGCCGAATTCAATTTCACCGCCGCCCCTTAAATCCGAATCATCCCCCGATTCGGTAGATCAGTTATGAATCGTCGATTCAGGTTCTGCAAGAGTCAGGACGCAATAATTGGATTCTGGTCAGCTTCCCTTTTTGCGCTGGCCTAATCCCATGCGCTTGGCAAGGCTGGAGCGGGCCTGGGCGTAATTCGGGGCCACCATCGGATAATCGGCAGGAAGGCCCCATTTTTCGCGGTATTGCTCCGGCGACAAATTGTAGTGGCTGCGCAGGTGACGCTTCAGGGATTTGAATTTCTTGCCGTCTTCCAGGCAAATCAAATAATCCGAGGTCAGGGACTTTTTGATGGTGACGGCGGGTTTTGCCTCAATCACGTCGTCACGCAGCGGCGCGCCACCGGCGGCACCGGTCAGGGCACGGTGCACATCATTGATAAGTTTTGGCAACTCGGCCTGGGGAACGGGGTTCTTGCCCACATAGGCCGCAACGATTTCCGCCGTGAGGTCTATTACATTACGCTTGGTCTCTGGAATATCTGCCATGGGTGCCCTTCAATGCTTGCAGGATGACACTCTATATTGGCAAATACAATATAACTCACCGCTGTTGGCCACTAAACTACCACTTCCCCCGCGGTTTAGGAAAAATTAATCCAGATGCGCTATTTTAGGTTGTCGGGCAGATGACCTGTCCGCCTTGTTTGTAACTAGTATCTGGGGGATTAGATTTATGTTCATTTCACTTCAATATCGCACGTCTGGACTTTGCCGCATGGTGCGCGCGGCATCAGTATCGGCCTTGGTTACCTATGCCGGGTTGACTGCAATGGCACCGGCAGCCCACGCTGCTACAGTAACCAGCAACATGGGCGTGACGCTCACACTTTCCAGCAGTTGTGTCATCAACTCGGTTGCCAACTTGGACTTTGGAACAAATATTGACCTTGCCGCCAACATTTCCACCACTGCCAACCTGGTGGTGACATTTTCCAACGGCACGCCCTACACTGTTGAGCTAGATGCCGGCGGTGGGTCGGGTGCAACGACGGCGACGCGCGTCATGACCAGCGGTGCCAATACGCTGACCTACAGCATTTACAAGGAAGCCCTGCATACCAACGTGTTCGGCACTGGTGCCACCGACAGGATCAGTGCGACGGGTAACGCCTCTGCACAGACCTTCACCGCCTACGGCCTGGTGCCAACACAAACCACGCCGGCAACCGGCACGTATACGGATACGGTAACCGCAACCGTTACCTACTAACGGCCCACGCGGCTTCAGAACGTCACCGTCACGACAACAGTGTCAGTATAGGTCCCCAGGATTGGTGTGGCCTGTATTGGCACGCGGCCATAGGCCGTAATCGGCTGGGAAGCACCATTGCCTGTGCCGCTCACGGTGTTGACGCCAATAGTTGACCCCCAGGCCACAGATCGTGCCGCATCCGAATAGATGCCATAGGTGACGCTGTTTGGCGCACCATTCAGCATCTTGCGCGCCGTGGGACCGGTTCCATTGAGGCCGTTGCCCAGTGAAACGCTATAGGGGGCAGTATTGGAACACAGCACACTCACCGTGCTTGTGGCATCGGTTACGGTCGTCAATGCCCCCTTGGTTCCGAAATTCATGGCAGTTACCCCAACAGTGCAGGAAGGTGCCACTGTGGCTGTCAAGCCATAGGATGCAGTGGCAGTGGTACCCGTCACGGGGCAGGCGCTGGCTCCCCCCTTGTTGCGATACACCATGTTCAGATGTGTCAGAGTAGCAGTGTAAGTACCTGACGACACGGTTGACTGGGACCCCAGAATTTTTGCAAAGACGCTAACATTTGTGGTGCCATCAAACAGGTCCATTTGAACGCCTTGGGTTTGATAGCCATCCGCCCAGGAGCCCCACAAAACGCTATAGGCCGAATCCGTATAGTAATTATAACGCAGTGTATCGATCGTACCTTGGGGCAGTTTCCGGCTGGTCGCATCATCACTCCACGTGCCACCGGACGAACTGTTAAAGTTGATGCAAGCCCTTTGCCCCATTGCGCCGGTGCCACTGCAGGTAATTTGCAAGTTCACTGAATATGGGGTACCCGTGGTGACATTGACACTCATCAGACTCAAGGTAGGAAAACTCAGCGTACACAACGCTACAGCTTTCGCAGGAGTGGCGGCAAGCAATGCAAGGCAGAAGAACACATTCGCCATGGCGAAAAATCCGCCGATGAGCGACGCCAGCCTTGCTTCCCGAATTTGATGGATTGTCTTTTGCATGCGCCCCCGCAGGTCAAGATCATAGCCGAAAAACGCTGCAAAAATCAATATGGGCCGCGGCTATTGAGAAAGTTCAGCAAATATTAAGCATAATGAGATATTTTGAGAATCCTGGGCCGGTATGTCTGCCGCCCATCGGGGGATTTTTACTGCGGGGGACTGCGAATATCATGGCACAGCCATCTTTCAAGAAAATGCATCAACTTGTCTATAGAACAACAGCTTCAGTGCTTGTCGTGCTCGTTGGCTTCGCTGCGGCGTCGCAAACTGCAAATGCGGCGACCGCCACTGCCAACATGAGCGTTCAACTCATTCTGGCAAGCAGCTGTTCGATTGGATCGGTTGCCACCATGGACTTTGGATCCGTCACCGGACTGGCTGCGGCTCTTGCCGCCACGGCCAATATCGTGGTGACCTGCACCAGTGGCACTCCTTATACGGTGGAGCTGGGTGCGGGTGCTGGCTCGGGTGCCACAACGGCTGTCAGAAAGATGACAAGCGGTGCCAATACCGTCAATTACTCCATATATAAGGAAGTGGCCCACACCAACGTTTTGGGAACCGGTGCTACTGACAGATTAAGTTCAACGGGTACGGCATCGGCACAAACCATTACCGCTTATGGCCTGGTTCCCATACAATCCACGCCGCCCATAGGCACCTATACCGATACCGTGCTCGTTACCGTTACCTATTAACGGGAGTTGCAAAATCATGCGCCTGTTTTTAGCCGCCGCTACCGCTCTCCTGTCCGCGACCAGCGCCCATGCCGGAAACCTGGAGATATCGCCGATAAGCATTGAAGTGGCCGCACCTGCTGCCGCTTCAACTGTTACCCTGAAGAACACCGGAAGCGAACCTGTCAGAATGCAGGCCCGGCTTTTTTCCTGGCACCAGAACCAGC
>JANMKJ010000437.1:0-3423 GCA_031371945.1 Rhodobiaceae bacterium | reverse complement strand
GATTTTTTCTGGCGCCAAATCAATCTTCACACCCAGTGCCATGAGCACGTCAGCGGCACCCGAGCGTGATGACAGCGCACGATTGCCGTGCTTGGCCACCTTCAAGCCAGCACCAGCGGCGACAATCGCGGCACAGGTAGAAATATTGTACGAGCCCGATGCATCGCCACCGGTTCCCACGATATCAATGACATTGGCCGGGGCGGTAACGCGGATCATCTTCTCGCGCATGATTTCAACGGCACCGGTAATCTCGTCAACTGTTTCGCCACGCACCCGCAGTGCCATCAGCAGCCCCGCAATCTGGGAAGGTGTCGCATCTCCTGACATCATGATGTTGAAGGCCGTGCGCGCTTCATCCCGGGTGAGGGGCTTTCCGTCGGCTGCCTTGGCGATGATAGGCTTGAGTTCAGACATCACACAGCCTTTGCGATTTCGAGGAAATTTTTTAAAACCGCATGGCCATGTTGTGAAGCAATGCTTTCCGGATGAAATTGCACGCCATGCACATTCAACGTTTTGTGTTGCAGCCCCATGATCAAGCCATCGGTCTCGGCCGTAATTTCGAAACAGTCGGGCAGGCCTTGCCGCTCCACAACCAGCGAATGGTAACGCGTCGCATCAAACTCATCCGGTACATTCCGGAATACGCCTTTGCCGGTGTGATGCACTTTTGAAAGCTTGCCATGCATCAGGTTTGGCGCCCGCACAACCTTGCCACCAAAGGCCTGTCCGATGGCCTGAAGCCCGAGGCAAACACCAAATATGGGAATAGTCGGGGAAGCCTTCTCGATCAGCTCCAGGCAGATACCGGCCTCATTCGGCGTCTTCGGGCCAGGCGAGAGGACAATGGCCTGCGGCTTTGCCGAGATGACCTGCCCAACGCTGATCTTGTCATTGCGGTGAACCACGGTTTCCACGCCGAGATCACCAAGGTAATGATAGAGATTGTAGGTAAAGCTATCATAGTTATCGATGAGGATGATCATTGCGCTCTCCCGGCACGGCCCGCAAAGCGTACCGCCTCATCCGCCGCCCGAAACAGGGCCTTGGCCTTGTTCACGCATTCCTGATGCTCGTTTTCAGGGACACTGTCTGCCACAATGCCAGCACCTGCCTGCACATACATCTTGCCATCCTTGACGATGGCCGTGCGCAATACAATGCAGGTATCCATTTCGCCATCGGCGGAAAAATATCCCACGCATCCCCCATAGACGCCGCGCTTGCTTTTTTCCAGCTCGTCAATGATTTCCATAGCACGAACCTTTGGCGCACCTGACACCGTGCCTGCCGGGAAGCCCGCACACAGCGCGTCAATGACATCGTACTTGGGGGACAATTTTCCCTCGACGTTGGAAACGATATGCATCACATGACTGTAGTTTTCGATCATGAACTGGTCAGTTACCTTTATGGAGCCGATCTCTGCCACCCGGCCAACATCATTGCGCCCAAGGTCAAGAAGCATGAGATGTTCCGCGCACTCCTTGGGATCCGCCAGCAGCTCCTTCGCCAAAGCCCGGTCTTCGGCCAGAGTTTCTCCACGTCGCCGCGTACCCGCGATGGGGCGGATGGTAACCTTGCCATCGCGCACCCGCACCAGGATTTCAGGGCTTGAGCCGATGATGGCGAACCGGTCAAAGTCCAAGTAGTAGAGGAACGGGGAAGGATTGACCCTGCGCAGGGAACGATAGAGGGCAAAGGGCGGCAAGGAGAAATTCGATTCAAAGCGTTGCGAAAGCACCACCTGGAAAATGTCTCCCGCCAGGATGTATTCCTTGGCCGTGGCAATCATCTCCCCATATTCCTCAGGCTTCGTGTTGGACGTTGATGCAAGTATCGGTGGCGTCTCCACGTCCTGGGTCGTCGTATGGTCAAGGGGCCTGTCGAGCGCATCCACGACCTCCGAAATCCGCTCCTGGGCGCGGGCGTAGGCGGCCTTTGGAGAAACACCCTTCTCGACATAGACGGGCGACGTAACGGTGACTTCGTCCCTGACGCTATCAAAAATCGCCATGACCGTTGGCCGTATCATCATGCCATCAGGCAGGCCAAGTGTATCAGGATTAGGCTCTGGCAAATCTTCCATGAGCCTGACCATGTCGTAACCGATATAGCCAAACACGCCGGCGGCCATGGGTGGTGCATCGTGCGGCAATGCAATTCGGCTTTCGGCAAGCACCGCACGTAATGATTCCAGCGGGGCAAGGGCAACAGGCTCAAAGGGCCCGTCCGCATCATGCAGTGCACGCCGGTTAATGGAGGCACTGTCAGACTGGACCTTCCAAATCAAATCAGGATTCATGCCGATAATCGAATAGCGGCCGCGCACCGCTCCACCCTCTACTGACTCAAGCAGAAACGAGTATTTTGTGTTGCGGGTAAGTTTCAGCATAGCCGAAACGGGAGTTTCCAAATCAGCGACGAGGCGTGTGGAAACGATTTGCGCTTCACCCTTTTCGTAGGTGGAAGCGAAGTGATCATAATCTGGTGATATCGGCATTTGTGTTACTCTGGGATGGAATTATCAGGGCGAGGCTTGCGGTGTTCCTGATAGCTGTTGCCAGAGTGGCTCATTGATCGATACGCCGATTTGCCCCTGCAGGGCAGTCAGATAGGCAGTCAAAATGTCTTTCGATTGGGCTGCTGCAATGGTCTTGGTCAGTTCCTTGGCTGCAGGCGAGGAGCTGTCAAATGGCGTTGACAGAACAGTTTGCGACTGGATTATCTTTGCGGATTTTCCGTCACCTTCCAGGCTCCAGGCGAAGCCGTTTTCTGGCACGCTGAACAGGGCGGTCACGGCAGGTACATCGAAATCGGCACTTGCCTCATTGCGCTTCAATCCCTGGCTGGTTTTCACGGTCGACTTTGCTTCACCAGCCACTGTATCAAAATTTGCGCCACTCCTCAAACTGGCAACCAGCTTGGTGGCGCGCTCCGTCAACAGGTCGCGGACTTTCCGCGCCACGACATCACTTTTGACCTGGGCCTTTACAGTGTCGAATGGTTTCAGGGCCGAGGGAATGACTTCGCGCACTTCGTACCAGTAGTAACCATCCTTGGGTGTAAGTGCGTTGTTTTCAACACCCACATCGCTTTCAAACGCGGCCTTGAGCAATTCCTGCTTGTCCGGAATGGCTACATCGCCACCGTTTTTATCAAGTCCAGCAGCACTAACCGCAGGGACTAGCTGGAACGGAATACCTTGCGTCTTGGCAATGTCCTCAAATTTAGTCTGCGCCGCACGGCCATCTTCCACAGCGTCATAGATTGACTGGATCTCGTCCTGCGCCTTCTCTGTTTGCAGGCGCGTTGTAAGCACCGCGCGCACGTCTTCAAGGGTTTGCTGCTTTTCCGGCACAACTTTCGTCACCTTAAGCAGGGCCGTTACCAGGCTGCCCGAAACGGGTGCGCTTGTCT
>JANMKJ010000413.1:0-1592 GCA_031371945.1 Rhodobiaceae bacterium | reverse complement strand
CTATGCGGCAGGCACGCTGGGGGAAGCCCTCAGTGTTGTTGCGGCGACCCATGTCAGCATGTGCCCGGCCTGCCATGCATCGGTGCGCAAGGCGGAAGCCCTGGGCGGAGAGATTTTGGATGGCCTTGAAACTGCTGCCGTGTCGGATGTGTGCCGGGCAGCAACCCTTGCCAGCCTTGATGGCGGCGCGCAGACTTTGCAGGCCGTGGCCAGGTCACCGCTGCAGCGGTTACTGAACGGCAAGGATTTTTCCGAGCTGCGCTGGCGCAAGATTGCGCCCGGTGTTTCAGTGGTGGAACTGCCCCTGTCGAAAGGGGCCAAGGGCTCGCTCAAGCTTCTCTCAATTGCCGCCGGCATGAGCATGCTGGAGCACGGCCATGGCGGCGAAGAACTCACGCTGGTTCTGAAGGGCGCCTTCAAGGACAAGGTGGGGCGCTTTGCGGTGGGTGACATCGCCGATCTCGACGAAGACACCGAGCATTGCCCCATCATCGAGGCCGGCGAAACCTGCATTTGCCTGTTCGCCACGGAAGCGCCGTCGCGTTACAAAACTCTTGTGGGCCGCCTGCTGCAGCCCTTCCTTGGAATTTGAATTCATCCCACTCCGTCATTCCCGCCTGCGCAGGGATGACAGTTAAAGGAGTGCCAAACGCTCAGGCGGGCTTGCGCAGCTTGTAGATGCCGACATCGACGACGGATTCGGCAAAGCCTGCTTCGCAGTAGGCCAGGTAGAGTTTCCACACCCGGCGGAATTTTTCGTCAAAGCCAAGCTTTGAGACCTCTGGCCATACCGCCTCGAACCGGTCGTGCCACATGCGCAACGTCGTGGCATAGCTTTGACCGAAAGTTTCCACCCGTTCCAGGATCAGCCCGGCTTTTGCCGCCTGTTCCTTCATGATGGTCTTGGTCAGCAGCATGCCGCCCGGAAACACATAGCGCTGGATGAAATCCACGCCGGAGCGGTAGGCATCAAAATTGTCTTCGGCAATGGTAATGCCCTGGATTGCTGCGATGCCGCCTGGTTTCAGCCGGTTGTGCAGAGTCTTGAAATAGGTGGGCCAGTGGGCTTCGCCTACCGCCTCGATCATTTCAATGCTGGCAATACGGTCAAAGCTTCCCGTCGTGTCGCGGTAATCTTCAAAGTGAAAACTGCAGTTTTCCGCAAGGCCAGCCTTGGCAATGCGTTCCTCCGCATAGGCCAGCTGCTCCTTGGAAAGGGTAATGCCGCGCACCCTGGCCTTATTCCGTGCGGCTTCCTCGGCAAAGCCACCCCAGCCCGACCCGATCTCAAGGATGCTGCTGTTGGGCTTCAGTTCCAGTGCATCAAGCACCTTGGCATATTTTTTACGCTGGGCCGCTTCCAGGCTGTTGCCTGATGTCTCAAACACTGCCGATGAATAGGTCATGGTTTCATCCAGCCACAGCTTGTAGAAATCATTGCCGAGATCGTAGTGGGCTGAAATGTTTTCCTTGGAGCCTTCATGGTTATTGTCGCGCTTCTTGTGCCACAGCTTGTCAAACCAGCTGGCGAAGAAGATGCCGGTCGAGGCCCCGTCGAGGGCCGCCCGGTTGATCAGGTAGAATTTGAACAG
>JANMKJ010000410.1:0-3682 GCA_031371945.1 Rhodobiaceae bacterium | reverse complement strand
GACGACGTCCAATATTTCCGCGACTTCTACAATGTCGAGCGGGTCGAGGTGCTCAAGGGCCCCAACGCGATGATCTTCGGTCGGGGCGGCGGCGGCGGGATCGTCAACCGCGTCTCGGTGGTTGAGGGGAAAGGTGCTGTTGCCGATGATATCAGCAATGTGGTGAGTTACGAAATTGTCGTCAAAAAGGTCGAGGCGATCATAGCACTTGGGCACGTCAATCTGGTTGAAACGCTTGCCGAACTGATTGCCACATCCTGCCTCAAGGACAAGCGCGTTGTGGCTGCGCGAGTATGCATTGAAAAGCCGGATATTATCCCGAACGCGCGTAGTGTTGGCATTGAAATTGAAAGGGTAAAATCGTGAGCAGAACCATTAGTGTACCGCCCATCGTCAGCCATCTGCGCGACAAGCTGGTGCCTTACACCATGGATGGTCCTGAATATGCGAAAATGACCAACTGGCTTCCGGTCACTTATGATGAAAAGACGCGCTGCGGCAGCTACTATTTCCAGTTGCTGCCTGGCGGCTATACAGCTTTTCATGAACATGCGGGCTTTGAGGAGTTCTACATCATCGACGGCGAAGCCGTGGACAGCGATGGCACGGTACTGAAAGCCGGCGACTTCATCAGTTTTCCACCGGGCTCCTATCACAACACGCGTAGCGAAAATGGGGTTCTGGCACTGGTGGTTGAGTGGCAGCCATAAAAATAACGCCTATATTGGGCCCATGATCGACGAATCTACAGCGCTACCTGAAGACCTGACTGGCCCGGAGATCATCCGCGACTTTGTCACACGGCTGCCTTCAAGGCCGGGTGTTTACCGGATGTTCGATGCCAAGGGTGACGTCATCTATGTCGGCAAGGCGCGTAACCTTAAGAACCGGGTTTCCAACTATGCACGCGGGCAGGGCCACAACAACCGCATTGCTTTGATGATTTCACTCACCGTGAACATGGAATTCGTGACGACCGCGACAGAAGCTGAAGCGCTGTTGCTGGAAGCCAATCTCATCAAGAAATTGAAGCCGCGCTTCAATGTATTGCTCCGCGATGACAAATCATTCCCCTACATCCTGATTGCCAAGGACCATGAGGTTGCCCAGCTCGCCAAGCACCGCGGGGTGCATAGTCGCAAGGGCAATTATTATGGCCCCTTTGCTTCAGCAAATGCGGTGAACAGTTCACTTAATACGTTGCAGAAGGCATTTCTTCTAAGATCTTGTAACGACAGTGTATATGCCAATCGATCGCGCCCATGCCTGCTGTATCAGATCAAACGCTGCTCAGCACCATGCGTAGGGTTTATCGATAAGCCAGCCTATGACGAACTGGTGCGCGAAGCGGAGGGGTTCCTGGATGGCAAAAGCCAGGTGGTGAAGCAGGAACTCGCCAGTGCTATGGAGACCGCTTCGGAAGCACTGGATTTTGAACTGGTGGCACGATTGCGCGACCGTATCCAGGCCATGAGTTTTGTCACCCAAACCCAAGGCATCAACCCCCAGACGGTGGATGAGGCGGACGTGTTTGGTTTGGCACAGGAGGCGGGCCAGCCCTGCATTCAGGTCTTCTTTTTCCGGTCGGGCCAAAACTGGGGAACCCGGGCCTATTTTCCCCGTGCCGACAAGACAATGGAGATTTCCGAGATTCTCGCATCCTTTGTGGCGCAATTCTATGACGACAAGCCCATTCCGAAGATGGTGCTTCTCTCCCACGAGGTTGAAGACATTGGCCTGCTGGGCGAAGCGCTTTCGGCCCATGCTGGCCGGAAAGTCGAGGTTCTGGTACCCCAACGCGGGGAAAAACGCATGCGGGTTGAGCATGCCGTCACCAACGCCCGGGAGGCAGGCGGACGGAGGCTGGCGGAATCTTCAAGCCAGGCCAAGTTGCTGGCAGGCGTGGCCGCCGCTTTTGGCCTTGCTGAACCGCCAAAGCGGATTGAAATCTATGACAATTCCCACATCTCAGGCACAAATCCGGTGGGCGGCATGGTGGTTGCAGGACCTGAGGGCCTGATGAAGTCACAATACCGGAAATTCAACATTCGCTCCGAAGATATCGTTGGAGGTGATGATTTCGGCATGATGCGGGAAGTGCTGACGCGCCGGTTCTCGCGGCTGCTCAAGGAGGAAGGCGCACGTGAAGACGCTCCTGCTGAAAATACCTGGCCTGACCTTCTGCTCATCGATGGCGGTGCTGGCCAGCTGAGTGCGGTGCAGGGCGTCTTGGCTGATCTCGGGGTCAATGATGTTGCTGTCATCGGCGTGGCCAAGGGGCCGGACAGGGATGCCGGGCGGGAACATTTCTTCATTTCAGGCAAGCCTTCCTTCATGCTAGCGGCGCGCGATCCGGTGTTGTATTATATCCAGCGACTGAGAGATGAAGCCCACCGCTTTGCCATTGGCAGCCACCGGGCCCGACGCAGGAAAGTGATGGGTATTAGCCCATTGGATGAGATCGAAGGCATAGGTCCGATGCGCAAGAAGGCCTTGCTCCAGAGCTTTGGATCGGCCAAAGCGGTTTCAAGGGCGAGTGCCGGCGACCTGGCTGCAGTTGAAGGTGTGAGCACTGCGTTGGCGCAAGCGATTTACGACCACTTCCACGAAGGAGCGGGATGAGCGACAACACGTTAAATTCCAGACCGCGTAAAACCCGGTTTTCCGAAATTTGGAATTTGCCGAATGTGCTCACCTATGGCCGTATCATTGCGGTGCCCTTGGTTGCTGGGCTGTTGATGTATGGTGGCAACACGGCGCGCTGGGTGGCGCTCGCCATCTATGTGATTGCAGCCATTACCGACTTTTTTGATGGCTACCTGGCCCGAAAATGGCAGCAGCAATCGTCGCTCGGCGTGATGCTCGATCCCATAGCCGACAAGGTTCTGGTGGCAATCGTTTTGCTGGTCCTTTCGGCCGATGGCATATTGTTTGGCGGCCATATCTGGGCTGCAATCATCATCCTGGCGCGTGAGGTTTTGGTTTCTGGCTTGCGCGAATATCTTGGAGCATTGCAGGTTTCAGTACCTGTTACCCAAATCGCCAAATGGAAAACCACGGTGCAGTTGGTGGCCATCGGATTCCTGATTGCGGGTCCGGCTGGAGACTCGTTGTTTCCCTACATCACCCAAATTGGTATCGTTGGGCTATGGATTGCGGCGGCTCTTACGCTCTACACAGGCTATGACTATTTCCGGGCTGGCATCCGCCATGTGGTGGATGAGGAATGAAGATTCTGTATTTCGCAAGGCTGCGTCAAGTCATTGGACGCGGTCAGGATGAGTTGGAAATTCCGCCAACTGTAACAACGGTGCAAGAGCTTATTGAATATCTCAAGACCCGTGATGAAGGCGTTGCTGCGGCATTTGCCGATTTGCGCAGCCTCAAGGTGGCAATCAACCAAAGCCATTCCACCCTTGATGCGTCATTGGCAGGTGCCCACGAAGTTGCCTTTTTCCCGCCTGTCACGGGGGGCTAGCATGCGGCTCAACGTGTTTCTGCAAAAGGCTGGCATTGGCAGCAGGCGCGAAGCTGAACGCATGGTGGCGGAAGGCCGGGTCAAAATCAATGGGGCGGTGGCGTTGCCCACCATGCCTGCGGAAGCGGGCGACGTGGTGACGCTGGATGGCAAGGTCGTAACACCTGAGACCAAGCCCTTGCCGCGCCTTTTCATGTTGAACAA
>JANMKJ010000404.1:0-2487 GCA_031371945.1 Rhodobiaceae bacterium | reverse complement strand
GTAACTCGGCACAATGCCACCCTGGGCGAGGCCAAAAAGTGCCGAGACGACATAGAGCGAGGCAAGGCCATCGAACGGGATATAGAACAGCAGTGCGAGGCATTGCAGGAACGAGCCAATGATGAGGGTGCCAATGCCGCCGATGCGGTCCGCCAGAAATCCGGATGCCAGTCGGCTTACCACGCCAAAGCCCAGCATGAGGGAGAGCATTTCGGCACCCCGGGCAGCGCCGTACCCCAGGTCACCGCAGTAGGCGATGATGTGGACCTGCGGCATGGACATGGCCACGCAACAGGCAAGGCCTGCCAGCACAAGGGCAGCCTGAATGAGGGGCGTGCCCGTGGTGTTCTGGTTGGCACTGCTGGGGCTTGGCCTTTCTTCAAGTGAAGCGCGCTGGCGCAGGAACAGTGAAAGCGGCAGCATGAGGCTCACGGTGAAGATGCCAAGCGCCATGTAGGATGTGCGCCAGCCGTAGGTCTCAATGCCCCAGGTCAGGATGGGGGGCCAGATGGTGCCGGCCAGGTAGTTGCCGGAGGCAGCGATGGCCACCGCAATGCCGCGGCGCTTTTGAAACCACAGGGAAACGTCAGCCACCAGCGGTCCAAACGTGGTGGCACATCCGAACAGTCCGATGAGCCCGGCCTGGGCCGCCACGAAGGTCCAATAGGTTGGCGCGTGGGCGGCCACGATGAAGCCGAGGCCCAGCATGATGGACCCAAAGAACATGGGCACCATGATGCCGAAGCGGTCGGCGAGCCTGCCCATGAGCACGCCACCCAGCGCAAATCCGATCATGGTCATGGTGTAGGGGAATGAAGCCCCGCCGCGGTCAACGCCGAAATCGGTCTGGATGAACGGCAGAACCACAACACCCGCCCACAGGCCAATGCCGCCGATGGTCGCCAGTGCCAGCGATATCGAAAGGCGAAACCAGGAATAGGCACTGTCAGCTTTGTGGATGGCGGTCATGGGGCCTTATGTCATTGCGCGGGCTACTTGAGCAAGTTGGACACGTGCATAGCTGGTGTCACAGAAAGAACCCTCAGCCTTACCCCTCTATCCTCGAAAAATCGGCGACCGCCAAAGTTGCGGCACGGATGCGGTTCAGGAGTTTCAGGCGGTTTTCGCGGTAGTTGGTGTCTGGATCATTGACGATGACCTGTTCGAAGAAAGCGTCCACTGGCCCGCGCAACTTGGCGATCGCCTTCATGGCAGCCTCGAAATCTTCAGCCGCCACGGCCTTGCGGGCCAGTGCCTCGGCCTGGTTCACGGCGGTAAACAGGGCCTTCTCCTCGCCCTTCACCAAAATCTTGTCGTTGGGTGCGCCGCTGAAGGACACGCCATCCTTCTTCTCTTCGATCTTGAGAATGTTGGAAGCGCGCTTCACACCAGCCAGCAGATTCTTTCCATCATCGGTCTCGAGAAATTTCGACAGGGCCTCAACCCGGCGGACAACCATCAGCAAATCATCCTGCCCGCCCAGCGAAAATACCGCATCAATCAGGTCATGCCGCGCACCCTGATCCTTGAGATAGACCTTGAGCCGGTCGGCGAAGAAGGCGAGGAGATCGTCTCCGCCCTTGTTCATGCGAATGCGCAACGACTTGTCGATAATGATTCGGATAACACCTAGTGCTGCACGCCTCAACGCATAGGGATCTTTCGAACCCGTTGGTTTTTCGTCGATGGCCCAGAAGCCTACGAGCGTGTCGAGTTTGTCGGCAAGGGCAACGGCCTGGCCGATTTTGGAAACCGGGATTGAATCGCTTGGTCCCTGCGGCTTGTAATGGTCGCGCATGGCTTCGGCGACGTCCGTGTCGATGCCTTGGTCAAGCGCGTAATAGTGGCCCATGAGGCCTTGGAGTTCCGGGAATTCCCCTACCATACCGGTGACGAGGTCGGCCTTGGCGAGCCTTGCGGCGAGTTTGGTTTTTTCAACATCGGCGCCGATTGTCTTGGCGATTTCACCCGCCAGTGCTTCAATGCGTTTCACCCGTTCGCCCTGGCTGCCGAGTTTGGCGTGGAAGGTGATCGTATCAAGCTTGGGCAACAACTCTTCGAGCCTGGTCTTGCGGTCCTGGTCCCAGAAGAACTTGGCGTCGCTCAACCGGGCGGCGATCACCTTGTTGTTTCCGGCCACAATGGTTTTGCCGCCATCGCTTGCCACCATGTTGGCGACCAGCAGGTACCTGTTTGAGAGTTTCCCCGTCTTGCCATCACGCAGGCAGAAGCATTTCTGGTTGTTCTTGATGGTGGTGACGATGACTTCGGGCGGAACGTTGAGAAAATTCCGGTCAAACTCGCCCATGAGGACGACGGGCCATTCAACCAGCCCCGCCACTTCCTTGAGCAGGGCTTCGTCCTCGATCATGTCAAGGCCTTGCGCAAAAGCCAGATTCCTGGCTTCAGCGCGAATGGTTTCCGCCCTTGCCGTGGCATCCACGATGACGTGAGCCTTGTGGAGTTTTGCCGCATAATCCTCAAACC
>JANMKJ010000400.1:0-4603 GCA_031371945.1 Rhodobiaceae bacterium | reverse complement strand
GGTTGATAAGTGAAGTGTCATCATCCGCCGAGCCTGAATAGGAGTAGTGAACGATGGCGGCGCGAACGTAGCCCGACCACTCAATGGTGGTTGAAGCTGGAACATCAGCCGTTGGCATAATGCCAATGATTGTTGCATCGGTACCGTAGCCAGCGAGTTCCTTATTGGTGTCCGTGAGGCCAGGAACCTGGGTTGCCTTGCCGTCGGTGATGGTGAGAAGCGAATAGCCGGTTGGAACAGCAGGAGCTGCTTCAAGCTGGGCAATACGGGCCGTGAGGGCTTCGAGCTGTGCCTTGATGGCAGCAGAATCATCAGCGCGAGCGCTTACCGAAACAGCGGCGAGAGCCGCTGTAGCGAGGAGTGCTACTTTCATTGTCTTCATTGTTTTAATCTCCTACAAATCTTCTGGAGTTGAGTAGCCCCCCGATCCCCTGCAATGAGTAGGGAAGGCGATGCACGACTCGTTCGCACACACTGACCTTATCAACTCTTCCGGCCCGGTCGGTCAACCGCTAACACCATCTCTTGGCCCGAATTTCGCCACATGTGGCTCAATGGCAACAGTTTTAGGCGATAAATTAACAGGTCGTTTAAATATAGCGAGATCAAACACTTAAGAAAATATTAAGAGAGCCAAATCAGCAACCGATTTAGTGGCGCTGCCTTGATTTCGATGCTAACAAACGCTTCACGAATTTGCGCTGCCTGAATTTCTTCCGGGCGAAGCCAAGGTTTTGAGGGGATGACAGGCAATGTGGACGTGGCAACCAACAAAATGGCTCCTTTGGGCGCCGATCATGGCGGGTTTACCCTTTATCGCCGCCGCCTGGCTGAATACGGCGGGGCTGAATGCCGGGATCGCCGATGCGGTTACGGCAAATCTGGCAGCAATTGGAGCCACTTGGGCCAAGCCCTCATTTGATGGGCGCGACGTGAAGCTGGGCGGCGATGCGCCGGACGATGCGGCGATTGACGCAGCGATTGCAGCAGTTACGGGGACGTACGGGGTACGCACGCTTCAAGACGCCACGCGGGTGGTGGCACCGCTGCCCGCTGCTACGACAACACCTTGATATGATTTGAGATTTGAGGGGCACCATGACTGATTTTTTCAATTTCGACGGTACCTGGATTATCGTGCAGCACAATTGGTGGCTGATGCTGGTGACGCTGGGCATTGGGACCTGGGTGGGGTGGAAAACATGTGCACCCAAAGCGGGAAGAACCTAGATGTATCATTATCTTATCGAACTGGCGTTCTGGATTTTTCTGGCCTTCTTTGCAGGCTGCTTCCTGGGTGGCCTAGCGCGCATGCGATTCGGGGTTGCGGAAGTGATTCCCGCAGTCGTTCCGGTTGCGGCACCAAAGCCTGTGATGACAGACGTGGTGGTGGCACAGAAAAAAGCCGTGGCGGTGAAAGCCAAGCCGAAGGCAAAGCCGGCGAAACGGGCGGCGAAGAAGTAGCTACGCCGCAGCGTCCACCTTCGCCAACCAGCGCATGATCGCCGCTTGCGATTCAGGTTCATTGAGGAAGGGAGCATGGCCGCGATTGGCGACGGTGGTTGCTTCAAGGCCGGGGTTTTGCCTTTGCATTTCAGCAACCGTTGCGGCACTCAGGAGATCGGAATTTTCCCCGCGTAGAATCGCCGACGGAACATTTTGCAGGGCGGTGAAAATTTCCCAGAGTTGCGGAACGCGTCCTGCGGTGATGTCTTCAACGGAAGCAAAGTTATGTGCAAGGTCCGCGTCGTAGTTCAACTTCGGCAGGCCATTCTCGGATTTGAAAATGCGTCTTGCAAATGCCAGCCATTCATCATCGGACATGGATTTAAAGCCGGAATTGCTGGCTTTCAGCGATTGTGCGGCGTCGTTCCACGACGTGAAATTCACGGCCACACCGAGATAACTCCGTATACGGAGCAAGCCTTCAGGCTCCAGCACACAGCCGATGTCGTTGAGCAGGACGCCAGCCACACGGGCGGGGTGGAACTTGGCCATGAGCATGGCGACGATGCCGCCGCGCGAGGTGCCGATGATGGCGGCGCGGTCAATGTTCAGGTGGTCCATCAGGGCAATGGTATCGGCGAGTTCAACGTCTGGCCGGTAGGTTGCAGGGTCAGCTGCATAGTGCGACAGGCCACGCCCGCGAAAGTCCGGCGCGATGACAGTCCGGTCGAGCGAAATGGTTTCGAAGTCCCTGGAGTTGCGGGTCAGGCCAGGGAGGCACAGCACCGGCAGAAGCGAGACATCACCCCTGGCACGATGGCGGGCGTAAAGGCGCAAGCCATCGGCGCTGTCGTAAAAGATTTCCGTATCACTCACAGCTGTTGAGCAGTGCCTTGATGGAGAGACCACTGCAGTCGGCGGCGGGTTCGGCCACGGCATCGGTTGCGGCAACCGACATTTCAGCCGGTTGGCCGCGCTTCAGGTCAGCCGACATGGGGCGGACGGTATCCGGTGCCAGCCGCGAACGGTAAATGTGGGTGTTTTGCAGGACTTTTTGCACGTATTGGCGGGTTTCCTGGAACGGTATGGATTCCACCCAATCCACCGCATCCACCTGGCCGCCACGCGGGTCGCCGTATTCGGCCACCCATTCACGTGAACGCCGGGGGCCAGCATTGTAGGCCACGAGGGTGAGGATATAAGAGCCGTTGAATTCTTCCACCAGGTCGGCGAGGTGGGCGGCGCCGAGTTTCACATTATAGGCTGGATCGCCCATGAGCTTGGCTGGCGTATAGGGCAGCCGGTATTGCTTGGCGATGATCCGGGCGGTGCCGGGCATGATCTGCATGAGGCCCTGGGCCCCTACCTTGCTGCCGGCCTTGGGATCGAATTCGCTTTCCTGGCGCGACAGGCCATAGACCAGGGCGCGTTCAACTGATTTTCCCATTTGCGGCCAGTTTGGCAGGGCCTTGGTGGGATAGGCCCAATGGTTGATGTCAATGTTGCGCTGGCCTGCTGCCTTGGCCAAGCGCAGGGCCATGGTGGTGCCGCCAATGTTCTTGGTCACGGCTGCAGCCGCATTCATGTCGTCAACGCTATTGAAGCGGTTGGCGATGGACCACAGGAACATGTTGAGTGAGGCATTGCCGTTGGCCTTGGCGACCAGGTTGAAGGCGCGGATTACCTCGTCGCGGTCGATCTTGGCGGCAGCTGCGGCGGAAGGCTGGCCGCTTTCAATTTCCTCCGGCACCTTCCCCAGGCCGATTTGTTCACGTGCCAACTGGCCGTAGTAAATGGTTGAATACTGGCTTGCATCCTGGAAGGCGGCGCGGGCGTTGCCCTTGTCACCCATGGCGGAAAACGTGCGGCCGATCCAATAGGCAGCCCGGGCTTTTTCAGTGCGGCTTGGTGCTATTTCAGCAAGTTTGTTGAAATGATTCAACGCAGCGTTTGTATCTTTCAATGAACGCAGCGCGATCCAACCTGCGAGGAACTCTCCTTCAACCGCATTGGGACCGGTTGAGAATCCGTGGGCCCTGGCAATCTGGTAGGCGGCTTTGAGCGAATCGCGGTGGGAGATGCCAATGGAATGGCGCGCGATGATGCGGCGTTCGGTCCACCAGGCGTCGGCGTTGCCCATGGCGGAGGCTGTGCCTGGAACCGTGACCAGAATGGCGCGGGCTTTGGCAAAGCGTTCGAGCTTGCGGTCATAGCGCACGAGGGCATATTTCATCGCCAGCTGCTGGCGCATGGCCGCTGGCAGGCGGTCATAGAGCTTGTCGGCACCGGCGGCACCCCGCAGCAGGCTTTGGGCCACGGCGGCTGCCTTCTGGTAGTCGCCGCCCAATCGCTTGGCGTTGCGAACGGCACCGCTCGTTGATTGGGCATAGATCATCTGCCAGAGGCGGCGCTTGTGATCATCGGCATTCAGGAAGTTGCCAAATTCCGACAGCACGGATTTTTCGTAACTGGCTTCAAGCTCCGGATCGCTCCAGACTTTTTGCAGCAAAGCGCGGGCAGCCTGCTGGTTACCACCAGCAAGATTGGCACGGGCTAATGCTAGGCGGCCGTCATTGGTGACGGGTTCGCGCTTGGCAAAATGGGCGAGGATCAGGTTGGCAGGCTCGTTGTTGGCATAGAGCGACTGCTCGGCGCGCTTCAGCAGGGTTTCGGTGAGGGGCCACTTGGGTGCGGCCGTGAGGAAATCCATGATGCGGGCATAGCCTGCGTCCTTCCAATGGTCGCGCAGGTAGATGAGTTCAACGAGCTTGACGGCAGCAGCGTCGCCCGAACGCTGGGCGGCACTGCCTGCTTCCTCAAATTTTCCCTTGAGGGCCAGATCAGCCGCCTGGACGGCTGCACCTGATGCCTGTGGTGCGGCCTGGGCCACGACCGGCGCCACCACGGCGGTAAAGGGTACCATGGCGGACGTCATAAGCAGGGCGCTGATTGCGAAATGGCCGAAGTTTCGAGCGTGCATTAAAATACCTTACCTCTTAGCCCGTAGCGCTACCGGGCAATTGCGACCAATAATGGGCAGATTACAATTACTTGCCCGTGTAAATATGAACGTATATGGTGCGCCCACAATCGTGTGGCACGCGCAACAATGGTTACGTGCTTATGGTTTCCAACTTATTACCAAGGAGTTTACAGT
>JANMKJ010000375.1:0-11702 GCA_031371945.1 Rhodobiaceae bacterium | reverse complement strand
CTCCCACTGCCTGTCCGACCAGCGCTTCGGAGGCATAGGCAAAGCCGTCAATGAGGTAGGCGGCGACCTCGAAGAAGTTCAGCAGAATGGCATTGGCGGCAATGATCACGTCGCTGGCGCGTGCTCCCCGCGACGTGAACCAGGCAAAGGCGAAGACCAGGCACAGGGTGCGGATCATGATATCGCCATTGGCGCCCAGGGTTTTCAGAATCTTCTGGCGGTTCCACACCTGCGCCGCCGTGACCCGCACCTGCATTCGCCTGATGGACCGCCACACCAACAGGCAGCCAAGGGTGGCTCCTGAGATTTCAGCGATCAATGCGGAAAGGCCAACGCCGTCCGCCGTCATGCCAAGTCCTGTGACAAAAAAGGCCCCGAGGCACATGTTGGTGAGGTTGAGAAAAATCTGGACGATGAATGCAGTTTTTGCCTGGCCCTGGCCAATGAACCAGCCGAGGACGCAAAAATTCGTGAGGGCAAAAGGCGCTGACCAGATGCGGTAGCGGAAATAGGTTTCGCCATGGTTGCGCACCTCGGGTGAGCCGCCGATCAAATCAAATGCCACTTTCTCTATGACCGGGCTTGCGGCTAACAGGATGAAGCCCGCCACAAGGGCAATGGCTACGGCGCGCCAGAACACGGCGATGAGTTCGTGGCCGTCGCCCGCACCTACGGCCTGGGCGGAAAGCCCGCCGGTGGAAAGTCGCAAAAATCCAAAGCCCCAGAACAGGAAGGAGAAAATCAGCGAACCTATGGCAATGGCACCAATGTAATAGGGTTGTGGCAACTGCCCGATAATGGCGGTGTTTACCACGCCAATCAGGGGTTCCGTCATGTTTGACAGCATGATGGGCACGGCAACGGTGAGGACCGAGCGGTGGGTTATGGGAAGGGGGCTTCGCATGCAAGGCGTGTTGCTTTAGGCGAAGCCACAAGTCAAGCTGGCGCCCATGAGTGAATTGCCCCCCATATTTTTGAACTGGTTTGCCAAGCGTGGGTGGACTGCACGTGCGCACCAGTTGGCGGTGCTTGAACATGCAGTGGCTGGGCGCAGCGCCCTGCTCATTTCGCCCACGGGTGGCGGCAAAACATTGGCGGGATTTCTGCCGAGCCTTGTCGAATTGTCGGAACCCCATGAACGGGTTGGCATCCACACGCTGTATATTTCCCCCCTGAAAGCCCTGGCGGTTGACATTGCGCGAAACCTTGAAGCGCCGGTGAATGAAATGGGGCTCAAGATTTCCATTGAAACCAGAACCGGCGACACGCCACACTCGCGGCGCAAACGGCAGCGTGAAAACCCGCCAGACATTCTCATTACCACGCCTGAACAGGTGTCGTTGCTGATCGCTGATCCGGGTGCGGCGCACATGTTGCGGCACCTCAAAGCCATCATCCTTGACGAATTGCATTCCATGGTGACTTCAAAGCGCGGCGTGTTGCTGTCGCTTGCCCTTTCCGCTGTGGGAACATTTGCACCAACTGCGCGGCGGATTGGACTGTCGGCCACAGTGGCCGACCCCGACGCGCTACGGGGCTGGCTCGCGCCCAGCGGCGAGCCACCCGTGCCACTGGTCCTTGGCACGGCCGGAGCAAAACCAATCATCCACATTCTCAAATCGGAAGAGCGGGTACCGTGGTCGGGACATTCCACGCTCTATGCGATTCCGGATATCTATGCAGCCATTGGCCAGGCGCGGATGACGCTGATCTTCGTCAATACCCGCAGCCAGGCGGAAATGGCTTTCCAGTCGCTTTGGGAAATCAACGAGGAAAACCTGCCCATTGCCCTGCACCATGGTTCCCTGGATGTGACCCAACGGCGAAAAGTTGAGGAGGCCATGGCTGCGGGCAAATTGCGCGCCGTGGTGTGCACATCGACACTTGACCTTGGTATCGACTGGGGTGATGTGGATCTGGTGATCCATTTGGGTGCGCCCAAGGGGTCCAGTCGCCTATTGCAGCGCATTGGAAGGTCAAACCACCGGCTGGACAGCCCCAGCGAAGCACTGCTGGTGCCTTCCAACCGGTTTGAAGTACTGGAATGCGAAGCTGCCCTGCAGGCCGCATCGGAAAATGCTCAGGATACGGAGTATCCCGCCGTGCTCAAGCTGGATGTCCTGGCCCAGCACGTGCTGGGCCGTGCCTGCGGCGGTGCGTTTGACGCGGGCGAACTTTACGCGGAAGTGACACGGGCGTGGACCTACCGGAATCTGACACGCGAAGACTTTGACCGGGTTGTGGATTATGTGGCAACCGGTGGCTATGCGCTCAAGGCTTACGAGAAATATGCCAAGCTCAAGCGCCAGGCGGATGGGAAATGGCGGCTTTCGCATCCGCTTCTGGCGCAGCAGTATCGTTTGAACATGGGAACCATCGTTGAAGCCGAAATGCTGAAAGTGCGGATTGCCAGCGTAAAGCGCCGCCTGGGTCGCCGCGTGGTTACCGGCGGCCGCAGCCTTGGTGAACTGGAAGAATGGTTCCTGAGCCAGCTTTCGCTGGGCGACACATTCCTGTTTTCCGGAGAAGTACTGCGCTTTGAAGGGCTCGATGAATTCGGCGCCCTGGCGTCACGGGCCTTCGGCGTGGACCCCAAGATTCCGTCCTACCAGGGCGGCCGCTTTCCACTTTCCACTTATCTCGCCACGCGGGTGCGGGAAATTCTGGGTGCACCTGCCAAATGGAAAACCCTGCCTCAGCAGGTGCGGGATTGGCTTTCAGCCCAGCGCTGGAAATCCCTGGTGCCGCTTTCACACCAGATGCTGGTTGAAACCTTCCCGCGGGCGGAAAAACACTACATGGTGTGTTACCCGTTCGAGGGCAGGCTGGCCCAACAGACCCTTGGCATGCTGCTGACCCGGCGGCTGGAACGCGCCGGTGCACAGCCCTTGGGTTTTTCCGCCTCGGAATATGCCCTGGTGATCTGGACGGTGCGCGATGTCTCCCTGATGATCTCAACCGGAAGGCTTTCGCTGCAGAAACTGTTTGATGAAGACATGCTAGGCGACGACCTTGAGGCCTGGCTGGCGGAATCAAACCTGATGAAACGCACCTTCCGCAATGCGGCGATCATTGCCGGCCTCATTGAGCGGCGCTGGCCGGGCAAGGAAAAGACCGGGCGGCAGGTAACTGTGAATTCAGACCTGATCTACGATGTGCTACGGGCGCACCAACCCGACCATGTGCTGCTGCGCGCCGCCTGGGATGATGCCGCTGACGGATTGATCGACGTTCACCGACTGGGTTTGCTGCTGAAGCGCATCAAGGGCCAGATCGTGCACAGTGCGCTGGATGCGGTATCTCCGCTGGCAGTTCCTGTCTTGCTTGAGATCGCGCGCGAATCAATTTACGGCGAAGCACATGATGCCCTTCTCGCCGAAGCAGCCGGAATCCTTATTGATGAGGCGATGCGGCTTGTCTAGGGAGCATCGGATATCACTCGGGCGGCTGGATTTTGTGCCGGATTTGTCAGGCGCACTCTATGTGCCTGAGCTGCAAACCCTGCTGGTTGCTGACCTTCACCTTGAAAAGGCTTCCAACATGGCACGGCGCGGCATCCATCTGCCGCCCTATGACACGCGCGCTTCACTCGCCCAATTGCAGGCCGTGCTGAAGGCCACATTGCCGCAGCAGCTGATATTCCTGGGTGACAGTTTCCACGACAATGATGCGCGTGAACGTATTGACGAGACGGACCTTGCCACCTTGCGCGACATGACACAGCGCTATGAAACGATCTGGATCACCGGCAACCATGATTCCAAGCCGCCGACCGACATTGGCGGGCGGGTTGTTGATGAAGTCATGCTGGGTGCCATTGCGTTGCGCCATGAACCCAAAGCGTTGGGCGCTGACGAATTTGAAATTGCCGGCCACCTGCATCCAGGTGCGGGCGTGAGCCAGCGGGGGCGGTACATTCGCTGCAAATGTTTCATCGGCAATGGCACACGCATCATCATGCCGGCGTTCGGAAGTTTTACCGGTGGACTGAGCGTTTCAGCACCACCCTTCGCCCGTGTATTTGGCGAAGTTGACTATCATGTATGGATGCTGGGTGAGCGGGCGATCTTCAAGTTTCCCAGAAAGCGCGTCAGCTGATCGCTACATGTACCAGCATTGAACTCAAGGCAATGACGGCGCCAGCGGTGAGCAGCATCCGCAATTTGCCGAACCATTGGGGCAGCTGGCTTTTTTCGACGCTCAGAATGTCCCAGAAGGCCTGCAAAAGGAATCCTGCAATCAGCAGGCAAAGACCGACAAGGGGAGCCAGCAGCAGGCTTGCCCAACCTACGAGGGGTGCCACGACACTGCCCGCCAGCAATTGACCCTGGCGTTTGGCGTTTGGCGATGCCATCGACGTGCCCCAGCGAATGCCACCAAGAAATGACAGGATGACGGCGCCATAAAACATTCCGGCTGTAAAACCCAATGCCGGAGCAAGGCCAGGAACATCAATCCATTGGCTCGCAGCGCCCAGGAAAAATGGCACCAGTCCGCCAAAGCCCAGGATGCGTGCCGCTAACGGAATGCTGCGCACCTACGATCCTGTCAGCCCGACTTGGCTTGTAGCTGGGTGATCAATTCGGCAGTGATTTCACCGGTTACCTTCAGCCCTGATTGCAGCTGGAACAGGCGTACGGCATTGGTTGTGCGTGCGCCAAGCTTGCCATCGGGTTCACCGACATTGAAGCCCAACTTGGTGAGAAGTTCCTGGGCTTTGCCCACGGGATTTACTTCAGTAGCGCCCATGACCGGCATCGGCTCAAGCTGTGACACGGGCTGGGTTTGCTGCCACGCAGGATCCTGAATGGTAACGACGTTGGCGGCAGGTGGCGCTTGCAGGGGTTGCCAGTTCTTGGCCTTCTCGCGCATCTGGTCAACAATGGCGGGGGCCAGGCTTTGCGAAAGCACGTCCACACGCTTTTGGGCATCGGCATCGTTCTGTGCGGCGGCAATCGAATACCAGAACAGCGCTTCGGCCGAATTCATCTTGGTGCCAAGGCCGCGCTCATAGAGAACCGCAAGATTGAACTGGCTATCCTTCAGGCCGTTTTGACTGGCAGCGAGGAACCATTTGAAAGCGAGATCGTAGTCGGCCTTGCCGGCTTCAGTGCCAGCCGCAATGACCGCCGCGTTATGCATGGATTTCACATTGCCCTGCTCAGCGGCACGCTGATACCAGACGAGGGCGGATGAAACATCCTTGGGCATGCCACGACCGCGTTCAAACAGCGTGGCAAGGCGGTACTGGGCCGGGGCCAGGCCGGCAACGGCTGCCTTCTGATACCAATGGGCTGCACGGGTCACGTCCTGCTGGGTGCCTTCGCCATCGAGATAGCGCGTGGCAATGATGAATTGGGCAGAAGCGTCGCCATGTTCTGCGGCGAGCCTGAGGGATTCAGTGCCAAGTTCTGCCGGGGGCTGTTCGGGCTGATTGGCCATGGAGCCTGGCTGGGCCACAATCGAGGACAGGGATGCATCGGTTTTCTGGCCTGGTAGTGATCCTGTCAGGATATTGTCGTAGTTTTCAGGAGCCTCTTCCTCAACCGGAATTGGCAATCCTGCGGTCACCTTGGATATCGGTGCGGTCACCGCCACCTGCATCGGCTTCACGGATGGGGAGACAACATTTTCCAGCGTGGGCTGCGGAACCAGCGCCCCGGTCTTTACCGGTTTGCCCATGATGTTGACGCTGAACGCTGCGACACCTGCCAGTAGCAGCAGGCCCGACAGGAACAGGGTCAGGCGCATGTTGCTCTTGCCCTTGGCCGCAGCCTTGATTTCGGGTGGCAGTTTCTCAGTGGCAACTGCCGGGCTTTGGTCCTTAGCCTTGGCCTTGCCCCTCATGAACGGCAGGCGGAATCCCTTGTGCTCAGACTTTCCAGGTGCGTGAATTCCAGGTGTCAAACTTCCCAGAATTCCCTTGTTTGATGCAGCCTGGGCGCGACGGGCGGCGGCGATGAAATCATCAGCCGGATGTTCAGCGGGGTCTGCTGACACGGCCAGTTCTTCAAGTGGAGTTGGAATCTTGGATTTTTCCAACCAGTCATTCAATGAGTTGGCCTGTGCTGGCTGCGCTGGCTCCTCGAACAGGCCGTCAATGTTTTCCGCAAAATTGGGAGCCTGTGTTTCAAACATGGGCTCGGCGGGTAAGGGATTTTCAGCTTCCTGCTGGGCGGGTGCCTCTTCATTCCAATAACTGGCTTGGCCGAGATTTGGTGTTTCAAACGAGGGGGACGACTGTGCGGCCGCAGCGGCGGCGATCTGTTGGCCAACGGCGGCCGTTTCCAGCTCGGCTAGCTTGTTGACGATCTGCTCCAGCGTTTCGTGAACTGCTACCAGGGTTTCCTGGTTACGCTTGTCGGCAACCACGGCACTTTCACGAACTGCGCGCAAACCATCTTCCAGGGCTTGCAGTTCGGGAGACGGGCCGTGCTGTGGGGCCGCCGACAATGGCGAATTCATCAGCCTGTCAGCCATGCGGTTGGCGGCATCTTCCGCCACATCCTTGGACCAGTTGCGGGTCTGTTCAACGCTTTCAAACAACTGGTTGATGGCGCGCTCGATTGTTTCGAGGTGACCCAACTGGTGTTCGGTGCGACCCACCCTGTCAGCCACTTCGGAAATTTTCTGGTCAAGTGCGATTTGGGCGTTGCCATCGCCCTGCAAATTCATGGCATCGTTAAGGCGGTGGTCAAGTTCAGCCATTCGACGTTCGAGTTCGCCGAGCTGCGGATTGTTGCGGGCAGACAGTTGGCTTTGCTCGAGACGCTGGTTCAAGTCGGCAATGCGCTTGTCCATGTCAACGATGGGGCGCATGTCAGGGCCCTGGGCCACACGGGTCGACAATTGTTCCACGGCCACGCGCAATGCATGCACATCACGTTCGGATGCCGAGCCCGACTGGGCACCATCAATGCGCTGGTTCAACAGTGCGATTTCGGCCCGCAATTTTTGCATTTCGGCATTGTTGCCGCCGCTTCCTGCGAAGGTCGATTGTGCTTCCTTGAGCAAACTCAAGATACGCTTTTCAATTTCCCGCAGTTCCTGTTGCGATGTTTGCACCGCTGCGGTCTGGGCTTTGGAAGCCAGCACCTCGGCGGACTCGCGAACGAACTCAATTCGTTCAGTGAGCTGGGAAAGTTCCTTTCGCAGAATGTCAGGCAAATCCTGCTGGGGGCTTGCCTCGTGGCGCTCCACGCGGTTTGCAAGATCACTCAGGCGGGTTTCCAGCTTGCTGAAGGCCGGGGCTGATTGCATCACGTGTTCGTTGCTGGAAGTTGTAGCGCGCTGGGCCATTTCCGCCATGCGGTCCTGCATCGACTTGAGGCTGTCGCGGGTGCGCTTTTCACTGACTTCGATATGTTCAACAATATTGCGAACGGCGGTTTCCAAAGACTTGAATGCGGCAGGTTCTTCCGTGCGCGGCGCTGGTGCAGGCTTTGCCTGGGCAATCTGGCGCCCCAAATTGGCGAGGCGTTCATTGACGGCAGAGAAGGCTTCAACAGTCTGGCGCTCGTTGCTTTCAACGCGGTTCAATATCTTGCTGATTGTTTCAGTGTCTTCCGAGCGGCTATCGTGCTGATAGTTTGTCCGTTGCGGTGATGTGTCCTGTTCACGCCTGGCAATGCGAGACAACTGCTCGGCAATATCTTCGAGGCGAATTGAGGTTTCGTCACGCGCAGGCATGCTGCGCTGATAGCGTTGGACAGGGGCCTGTTCGGTTTCCATGCCTTCGGCGGAATCGAGAATCTTGGTATTGAGCCATTCGCCAAGTGTCATCCCGGAACGACGAGCGGCAACTTTTGCTGCCTCACGGGTTTCTGGTTCGATACCCTTAACACTCCACGGAATTCCCGGCTTCATTCGCTTTTCCACTTTTCATTCTTCAAGCGCATCCCCGCTGAATTTTTGGCACGGGGAATCGCAGGCATCTGACATATTGCTTTCCCTAGAAGTTAACGTTTTTGGTAAATATTCAGTTAAGTATTGGCTTTATTCATGTATTTATCGTTCTTTCACTCCAACATCCGGACTTCACGTGCCCCAATCGCCGCTTCTTGCCTTCGCTACCCACACTCTTGACCGCAATGCCAACCATCGCAGTGACGGGAACTGGGTCAAAGACTTGCTCGAAAAACCGTCAACCCGACACGTCCGACTGCATGGCGACAAGACATTTGTGGTGGATGGTGCCTTGCAGGAATTCGACACACCACATGACGGTGAAAACATCCTGTTGGGCACGGATGGTGAAGGGATTGCATGGTTTGCAAGCTGGGTCGAAAGTAGCGACGGCATGACGGATTTGCGGACTTTGGCGCTAGCGGCAGATTTGCCGCCGAGCCAGCTTGGCATGCTGGCGCAGGCGCGCTCAATTCTGCATTGGCATGAGCGCCATGGATTTTGTGCCAATTGCGGGACAAAGACTGCGATGCAGGACGCAGGCTACCGACGTCATTGCGCTGCCTGCACTACTGACCATTTCCCGCGCACGGATCCCGTTATCATCATTGCGGTCAAGCGTGGTGGCAAATTGCTACTTGGACGGCAAAGTGTTTGGCCAGAGGGCATGTATTCGACGCTTGCGGGCTTCATGGAGCCCGGGGAAACAATCGAGGATGCCGCACGGCGTGAGGTTTTCGAGGAATCCGGGATTCGGGTAGGCGACATCCAATTTCATTCCAACCAGCCGTGGCCGTTTCCCTCCAGCCTGATGATTGGACTCATCGGTGAAGCGCTCAATGACGACATCGTGGTTGATACCAAGGAACTGGAAACAGCGCGCTGGTTTGGGAGGTCAGAAATTCAGACCATGATTGATGGCACCCACAGCGCTGGGCTTTCAGCACCCAAGCCCATGGCGATTGCCCATCACCTCATCCGGGCGGCAATTTCGGCCCGGTAGGGGCTTGCCTTGTAGGTTCCCAGGATACGCACGTAGGACGTGAAGAACGCCAGCTCCTCGAGGGCGAGCCTGACGTTACGCTGGCTGGGGTGACCCTCGATATCGGCATAAAACTGGGTTGCAGAAAACTGGCCCTCCACCTGGTATGACTCAAGCTTGGTCATATTGACACCATTGGTGGCAAACCCGCCCATGGCCTTGTAGAGCGAGGCAGGCACATTGCGCACCCGGAAAATGAAGCTGGTGACGATGGCCTCAGAGTCAGATTCCGTATCCTGCTGGGTGGCCGAAAGTACGACAAAACGGGTGGTGTTGTGGCTCTCGTCCTCGATGTTTTCGCGAATAATTTCAAGACCATAGATCTCGCCGGCCAACCTTGTAGCAATGACGGCGCGCGACGTATCCCTGATTTCCATGAGTTCGCGCGCAGCACCCGCGGTATCGGCGGCAACCACCGCCTTGATGCCAAGTTCGCGGATGACTTTGCGGCACTGGCCCAGTGCGTGAACATGGCTATGGACTGATTGCAGAGCACCGATATTGGTTCCCGGAACCACGAGCAACTGGTGGTGCACCCTGAGGAAGTGTTCGCCGATGATGTGAAGTTGGGACGCCGGCAGGAGGTGGTGGATGTCTGCCACCCTGCCCGCCACGGAATTATCGATGGGAATCATGGCAAGATCAGCCTCACCATCTTTCACCACCTGGAATGCGTCCTCGAAGGTGTGGCACGACAGCGGCCGACAATCGGGATAGGCCTCAAGGCAGGCGATGTGGGAGTTGGCACCGGGTTCGCCCTGGTAGGCGATTTTCAACGTCATTGCTTTTTCCTCAACTGCAACCGTGCGGCCTCAAGATCGGCCGGGGCATCCACGCCAAGTGGCACCGCGTCGACCTTGACTACGGCAATGCGCATGTCGTTATCAAGGGCCCGCATTTGTTCCAGTTTTCGCAGTGTTTCCCTGGTGCTCACGGGCAAGGCCACAAACCGCTCAAGGGCTTGGCGGCGGTAGGCGTAAACCCCGATGTGGTGCCAGTAAGGCGCCTCATGTTCGGGGCCAATACTACGTACGAAATCCCGGGCGTAGGCGACTTCGCGGGTTTCACTCAAAGGTGCGATTGCCTTGACAATGTTAGGGTTTTTCACGTCTTCTTCGGTATCAATGCGGGCGGCAATGGTTGCGATATCAACAGTTTCATTGGTGAGGCCGGCGAGGCAGCGCTGCACGGCCAGTGGTGCTATGGTTGGCAGATCACCCTGGAGATTGATGACATATTCAAAGTTTTCATGGATATCGCGCAGTTTAAGGGCCGCGGCGATACGGTCTGAGCCGGAGGGAAGGGCGGGATCCGTGACGATTGCATCGCCGCCGTGGCTGCGGATGACGTCGGCTATTTCATTTTCTGCAGCGGCCACGAGCACCTTGCCAATATTGGCTTCCATGGCACGTTTCCACACATGGACGATCATCGGGAGACCATGGATATCAGCCATGGGTTTGCCCGGCAGACGCACCGACGCCATGCGGGCGGGGATGACGATGATGGTTTTTTCGTATTCGATCATGGATAAGTTTCTGGGATTTGTTTCTGGGCGCGGCAAATTGTTCAAATGGCCTTATACGTATTGCGGCTTGTGAGAGAAACAATTAGTTTCCGGCCCGAATGCACGTTTTAAAGGACCGGCTAGCCCATGGATAGTTTTGAATTCAATAAGATTGCGGGCGCTATTTTGGCTACGGCCCTAGTGGTATTTGGCCTGAAGGAACTTTCAGGTGCCGTTTACCACACGTCAGCGCCGGAAAAGCCCGGTTTTCTGATTGAAGTGGCCGAAGCCACGGAAACGGCCGAAACGCCAGCGGCAGGACCTGCCGTATCAATCGGAACCCTGCTTGCATCAGCCGATGCAACCAAGGGTGCCGCTGTGGCCAAGGCCTGCCAGGCCTGCCATGATTTTACCAAGGGCGGTCCCAACAAGGTGGGTCCCAATCTTTGGGATGTGGTTGAACGGCCAATTGCGTCCCACGAGGGATTTGCCTATTCGGATGCCATGAAGTCTCACTCGGCTGACAAGTGGACCTATGACAACCTAAATTCCTTCATCCACAGTCCCAAAGACTATGTGAAGGGCACCAAAATGGGTTATGCCGGGGTGAAAAAGGACCCTTCACGGGCCGATCTTATCGCTTATCTTGCGACACTTTCGGATGCTCCAAAGCCATTTCCAGCCCCATAAAGGCTGCAATCATTGACAAGAATTAACACCGGCCAGCCTTTGCCGGTGTTTTCTTTTGGGCCTTGGCATGCGTATCTATGATACCGAATCAATTGTGGAGATGGTTTTTACATGAGCATTAGCCGCAGACGACTGTTACAGCTCGCCAGCCTGACACCACTTGCGAAGATTGCCAGCGTTTCAGCCGCCCTTGCCCAGGAAAAACAATTTCGCCACGCGCTCACCCTGTTTGACGACATCAAATATGGACCTGACTTCAAATATTTTGACTACGTGAACCCGCAAGCGCCCAAAGGGGGGCGCGTTCGCCTATCGGCCGTTGGTTCATTTGACAGTCTGAACTCCTATACGTTCAAGGGTGATTCAATTGGTGTGGCCGGCAACGAAACGTTGCTGGCCTCATCACTGGATGAACCTTCCACCGAATACGGATTGGTTGCCGAGAGCGTGTGGTATCCGGCCGACTGGTCCTCCGTGGTATATCGCCTGCGGCCTGAAGCGAAATTCCATGATGGCAAGCCAATGACACCGGAAGACGTGATCTGGAGCATGCAGGCG
>JANMKJ010000326.1:0-11209 GCA_031371945.1 Rhodobiaceae bacterium | reverse complement strand
CACGGTTCCGGCCTATTTCAACGACAGCCAGCGCCAGGCCACCAAGGATGCCGGCCGCATTGCCGGCCTTGAAGTCCTGCGCATCATCAACGAGCCCACCGCTGCAGCCTTGGCCTACGGCCTCGACAAGAAGGAAGCGGGCCTTATCGCCGTTTACGATCTTGGCGGCGGCACCTTCGACGTGTCCGTCCTGGAAATCGGCGACGGCGTCTTTGAAGTGAAATCCACCAACGGCGACACGTTCCTCGGCGGTGAAGACTTCGACATGCGCATCGTTGATTATCTTGCCGACGAATTCAAGAAAGAGCAGTCAATCGACTTGCGCAAGGACAAGCTGGCTCTCCAGCGCCTGCGTGAAGCGGCTGAAAAGGCCAAGATCGAACTGTCCTCGGCGGCACAGACCGAAATCAACCTGCCGTTCATCACGGCGGATGCATCAGGCCCCAAGCATTTGACCATCAAGCTGACGCGCTCCAAGCTCGAAGCGCTGGTGGATGACCTGATCCAGAAAACCGTTGAGCCCTGCCGCCAGGCCCTGAAGGATGCCGGTGTAACCGCCGGCCAGATCAAAGAAGTGGTACTCGTGGGCGGCATGACGCGCATGCCCAAGGTCATCGAAGTCGTAAAGCAGTTCTTCGGCAAGGAGCCCCACAAGGGCGTGAACCCGGACGAAGTGGTGGCCATTGGTGCTGCCATCCAGGCCGGCGTGCTGCAGGGCGAAGTCAAAGACGTGCTGCTGCTTGACGTGACGCCCTTGTCACTCGGCATCGAAACGCTGGGCGGTGTGTTTACCCGCCTCATCGACCGCAACACCACGATCCCGACCAAGAAATCCCAGGTGTTTTCGACGGCTGACGACAACCAGACGGCGGTTACCATTCGCGTGTTCCAGGGTGAACGCGAGATGGCGGCCGACAACAAGATGCTTGGCCAGTTTGACCTCATGGGATTGCCACCGGCACCGCGCGGCATTCCCCAGGTTGAAGTGACCTTCGACATTGACGCCAACGGCATTGTGAACGTGTCCGCCAAGGACAAGGCCACAAACAAGGAACAGCAGATCCGCATCCAGGCCTCGGGTGGCCTGAGCGACGCTGAAGTTGACAAGATGGTGAAGGAAGCCGAGGCCAATGCTGCCGACGACAAGAAGCGCAAGGACTCGGTGGAAGCCAAGAACCATGCGGAAAGCCTCATGCATTCGACGCAGAAGTCGGTGGTTGAGCTCGGCGACAAGATTGCCCCTGCGGACAAGGAAGCCGTCGATTCTGCCGTGGCCGACCTCAAGGTTGCCATCGAAGGTGGCGATGCCGAGGTGATCAAGGAGAAGACCAACGTGCTGGCCCAGGCTGCCATGAAGCTTGGCGAAGCCCTGTACAAGCAGTCCGGTGCAGGTGCCTCGACCGATGGCGAAGTGCCGAACATGGACAAAGACGACGATGAAGAAGATGACATCGTTGACGCTGACTTCACCGAAGTCGGTGACGACGACAAGAAATCGTCCTAACAGAGATAAGCCCCCCGGCCAGAATTGAGTCGGGGGGCCTTCCCATTGAGGGCGAGGCATGGCGAAACGTGATTTTTATGAAGTGCTCGGGGTCCCGAAGGGAGCCGACGAGAAGGCGCTGAAAACCGCCTACCGCAATCAAGCCAAGAAACTCCATCCCGATGCCAATCCGGGCGACAAGACGGCAGACGCCAAGTTCAAGGAATTGAACGAGGCCTATGACATCCTCAAGGATCCGCAAAAGAAGGCGGCCTATGATCGTTTTGGCCACCAGGCCTTTGAAGGCAACCAGGGCGGTGGGCGCGGCCCCGGCGGCGCTGGCTTTGGACCGGAATTCAATTCCTCCATGTCGGATATTTTCGAAGACCTGTTCGGCGACTTCATGGGGGGCCAGGGTGGCCAGCGCGGCCGTGGCCAACGCGGCGGCAACGGTGCCACCCGGGGTGCCGATCTTCGCTACAACATGGAAATTTCACTGACCGAAGCCTTTTCCGGCAAGACAGCGCAAATTCGCGTGCCAAGCTCAGTTGCGTGCGAAACCTGCAAGGGATCCGGGGCCAAGCCCGGCACGTCGCCCAAGACCTGCGGTACCTGCAAGGGTGCGGGAGCGGTGCGGTCGCAATCGGGTTTCTTTACCGTGGAACGCGCCTGCCCCACCTGCCAGGGTCGCGGCCAGGTTATTTCCGATCCCTGCAACGTGTGCCACGGCCAGGGCCGGGTCACCAAGGAGCGCAATCTGTCCGTCAATATCCCGCAAGGGGTCGAGGATGGCACTCGGATTCGCCTCGCCAACGAAGGCGAAGCTGGCCAGCGCGGCGGGCCTACGGGTGATCTCTATATTTTCCTCACGGTGCGCCCCCATGAATTTTTCCAGCGCGATGGTGCCGATCTCTTCTGCAAGGTGCCGATTTCCATGACGGTTGCCGCGCTTGGTGGCGAGATTGAAGTTCCCACCATTGACGGCAAGAAGGCCCGCGTCACCGTTGCCGAAGGGGCGCAAACCGGCAAGCAGTTCCGCCTCAAGGCCAAGGGCATGCCTGTTTTGCGGTCGTCGCAGGCAGGCGATATGTATATACAGGTCAACGTGGAAACGCCGGTCAACCTGTCGCGCCGCCAAAAGGAACTGCTCAAGGAGTTCGGTTCCGAGGAGCGCAACAACTCGCCGGAGTCAGAAGGTTTCTTTGCCAAGGCGAAAGCCTTCTGGGACGGGTTCGGGGGTTAGGCTATGGCAAAAGCCTATTGGATTGCCAGTGTCACCGTGACCGATCCCGACCAGTACAAGCACTATGCCGGAGATGCACCGGTTGCCTTCAAGAAATTTGGGGCCACGTTCCTTGCACGCGGCGGGGCCTCTGAGCAGATGGAAGGCAAGGGCCGCCCGCGCAATGTGGTGATTGAGTTTCCGTCACTTCAGGCTGCACGGGATTGCTACAACTCCAGCGAATACCAAGCCGCACGGGCAAAGCGGGTGGGTGCCGGAGAAGCGGATATCGTGATTGTTGAGGGTGTTTGACTTTTAAAGAGATCAAACAGACTTAGCTTGCCCAGTGCGGGCAACTTTATTGCAAGATCATTTGGGTCAATGCCTATTGTGCTGCCGATCACATGTAGTTCGGCACCCTCTTCGAGTGCCAGGGTGGCGCCCAAATAACCACTGAATGAAATCGTGTAGCCTGTGTCGCTCGGAGCTCTCGCAAATTGCAGTCCGGGGCCGAGATAATCCTTTCCAACAGCCACAGGTGGAAGCTCTGCATCAAAACCAAGGGTATGGCGCACCACCCATGACACAAATGAATTTGAGTTTGGCCCCGGCCATATCACGTAGCTGCCTGCTGCGTTGTTGGGGTAGGCCTGAATGGATTTTAGAACTTCCGGAATGAGGCGAGCAGCTTGCGCCCCCTCAAGCCTGTAAATCACGCGGGGCGTGTTACCATACCAGAGTGCATCAGCCACATAGGCATCCTGCCTAATGGGCTTGCCCCAACCCACAACCTCATAACGTGTCCAAGCACTGGCATTCTGCAATTTGAAGACAATGGACATGTGTTCAGCAAAGATGCTTTTCCATTGTCCGGTGCGACTGGCGAGAATAATCACTGTTGCAGGTTTTTGTGCATTGGCCTCTGGCAATACTCCGGACGACGACCAGTTTGCCACCCGCCAATTTTCGGGCCAACCCTTGGCATAACCCATAACTGCGCCAATTGCTGACGGCACAATCATCAACCAGAACATGAACCGGCCCAAGAACTTGACACATCGCCCCATGGCAATAGATCTGCAAATTCCTATGGCGCAATTGAGGCACTTGTCCTTTACCTCAAGCCATTGCTAAACACTCCCCATGACAATGAGAATAGCGATAGCAGGTGCCGGCGGGCGCATGGGGCGGGTTTTAACCGAAGTGGTATCCGCCACGCCGGGCTGCATCGTGGTGGGTGGCCTTGAACCTAGGGGATCGGCCCTGGTTGGAACGCCGATGGGAAAATCGGGTGCGGTGATTTCCGATGATCCTGCGAGCCTGTTCAAGACCATCGATGGCATCATTGATTTTACGGTTCCTGCCGCCACGCTGTCGCTTATTGAGCATTCGGCGAAGGCCGCAATTGTGCACATCATCGGAACGACTGGCATCGATGTGAGCGGTGACGCTAAAATTCGCGACGCTGCAAAACATGCCCGCATCGTGAAATCCGGCAACATGAGTCTCGGTGTCAACATTCTCGCCTCGCTGGTCCGCAAGGCGGCGGCTGCCCTTGGCGAAGAGTTTGATATTGAAGTTCTGGAAATGCATCACAAGCACAAGATTGATGCACCATCGGGCACGGCGCTGCTGCTGGGCAAGGCTGCCGCCGATGGGCGCGGGATTGACCTGGCAACGCGGTCGGTCCGGGCGCGCGACGGGCACACGGGAGCAAGGCCGGTTGGCGATATCGGATTTGCCACCTTGCGCGGCGGTTCCGTGGTGGGTGACCATTCGGTGATATTTGCCGGTTCAGCCGAGCGCATCGAACTTTCCCACCGGGCGGAAAGCCGCGACCTTTTTGCCTACGGCGCGGTGAAGGCTGCCCTTTGGGCCATGACGCAAAAGCCGGGGCTTTATTCAATGACTGATGTGTTGGGATTGGAATGACATGAGCGGAACCCTGGTGCTGGTACGGCATGGCCAGAGCGAATGGAATTTGAAGAACCTGTTTACCGGCTGGCGCGATCCTGACCTTTCGGAACTGGGCGTCAAGGAAGCCCAGGCAGCGGGGCAGCGCCTCAAGGCAAAAGGCCTGACGTTTGATGTGTGTTTCACCAGCGCCCTGGTCCGGGCCCAGCACACCTTGCGGCTTATTCTGCAGGAACTTGGCCAGACTGGCTTGGCCGAAACCCGCGACAAGGCCCTGAACGAGCGCGACTATGGCGAACTCACCGGGCTTAACAAGGACGATGCACGGCTGAAATGGGGTGAGGAACAGGTGCTGATCTGGCGCCGGTCCTATGACGTGCCGCCACCGGGAGGCGAATCGCTCAAGGATACGCTGGCGCGGTCCCTGCCCTACTATGTGCACACCATTCAGCCCGAGGTGCTTTCCGGAAAATCCGTGCTCGTTGTCGCCCATGGCAACTCGTTACGTTCGCTGATCATGGCGATAGAGGGTTTATCCCCGTCCCAGATCCTGAAGCGCGAACTGGATACGGGGGTTCCGGTTTACTACAAGCTGGGTGCCGACTCGCGCCCCGTTGCCGTGGAGACAATGACGGGATGATTATCCGCGAGCTCGTCGCTTCGGAATATGATTCACAGGTGCCACGGCTTGCCGAAATCCTCGTGGACGCTGTGGATTCGGGAGCAGGCGTCACCTTCATGTGGCCGCTGGCCCAAGACGTTGCCGAAAACTACTGGCGATCCCAGCATGCAAGCATTGCGACCGGGCAAACGGTTCAATTTGTGGCAGAAGAAAACGGTGTGATTACAGGCACGGTGATGCTGCAGCGAGCCTGGGCCCCCAACCAGCCGCATCGCTGCGATGTGGCAAAGCTTTTGGTACACCGGGATTTTCGCAGGCGCGGGCTCGGCTCGCGACTGATGGAAGCGCTGGAACGGAAGGCCCGGGCGCTTGGCCTCACACTGATCACGTTTGATACTGTCGCCCACGGCGGGGCGGAGGCTTTTTACCGCGACATGGGATTTACCTGTGCGGGCTATATTCCGGAATATGCCTATGCCAAGGGTTCCCTGGACGACACGGCACTGTTCTACAAATTGCTCAAGCAGCCTTGACGCCGGCTTCCCAGCCAAGAATGGCGCGCTTGCGGGTGAGCCCCCAATGATAGCCGCAGAGGCCGCCTGACTTTCCCAGCACGCGGTGGCAGGGTACCACGAAGGAAATGGGGTTCTTGCCGACGGCGGTTCCCACAGCCCGGGCGGCAGAGGGCTTGCCGAGGTGGGCGGCAATATCTGAATAGGTCGAGGCCTTGCCAAACGGAATGCGCAGTAAGGTTTCCCACACGCGGATTTCAAAATCAGTGCCGATGAATACAACGCGCAAGGGCTGGTCCGGAGACCAGTTCTGGGTTTCAAAGATGCGCTTGGCATAAACGGCAGTGGCTTTTGGATTTTCCACGTAAGTCGCTTCGGGCCAGCGCGAGCTCATGTCGGCAAGTGCAGACGCCTCGTCGCCTGCGTCGGCAAAGGCGAGGCCCACGAGGCCCTCGTTGGTGATAAGAATAAGGGCGCGACCAAAGGGGCAATCATGAAAGCCATAGGTTATATTCAGGCCGCGGCCCCGCGCCTTGTAGAGGCCGGGTGACATGCCTTCGTGGGTGATAAACAGGTCGTGCAGCCGCCCGGGACCCGAAAGGCCAAGCTCGTAGGAGGTTTCGAGGATCGAAGCGGAATCGCGCAAGAGACCGCGGGCGTGATCAAGGGTGACAGCCTGCAGGAACCCCTTGGGACTGAGGCCCGCCCAACGCGTGAACAGGCGCTGGAGATGGGTAGCGCTCATGCCGGCCTGGTCGGCCAGTGTATCCAGCGAAGGTTGGTCACGCCAATTCTCCGAGATGAAGGCCAGGGTATGCTTTACGAGTTCATAGTCGTTGGTTTGCTTTTCCATGATTCCAAACTAATGCGCCACGGGCCTGAGAGCCACCCGTTTCTTGCTCAAAACCGTGGATTTATCAGGGCGGCCTGCAATTCCCTGGCAAAGGCCTGGCGTTCCTCGGCGCCCAGGAAACTGGCTATTTCCGTACGCTTACCCTGAAACCGCAGGTAAAGGGAACCGGTCAATTCACGTTCCCGGTCTTCCTCAAGCTCAACCCGTACCCAGCGGCGCACAAATCTTTGTTGACTGGGCGGATGCCGTTCGGACAGCTTTTCCAGCACCACTTCGTGGGCCGTAATTTCAATGCGTTCAGCGCAACGGGCATCGGCAAAGTTCTTGTTAAACGCCCACCAGATCAGTGCAACGTCCACTCCCATGAATCCAACCACGGGCCAGGCACCAATACTGTAAAAGAACAGGCCGATTGCAAAGCTCAGGCCCGCAATGATGGTCATCAGAATCAGGAACCCGTGCCGCGTGAGAGAGCGGTGGGGCGTTAACGTGGCGCGCCAGGATTTGGGGTTGGAGTGTTCCATGCTAGACCTATCTTGCAGCTTTCATATTGAGCAGGGATTTTATGGCAAGGGCAAGACGCTTGACGTCGCAGCAGGTCGAGGAGATGTTCCGGCGTTTTCACGAGATTGAACCTGAACCCCAGGGGGAACTCCACTCAGTCAATGCCTTTACGTTTTTGGTGGCGGTCGTCCTGTCAGCCCAGGCAACCGATGCGGGTGTCAACCGGGCAACGGCGGCACTTTTCAAAATCGCCGATACGCCCGAAAAAATGCTGGAGCTTGGCGAAGATGAGCTTCGTCACTCCATCAAGTCCATTGGACTGTTCCGCACCAAGGCCAAGAATGTTATTGCCTTGTCGCAGGCCCTCATTGAAAAGCATGGCGGCAAAGTTCCCGGTGACCGGGCCTCGCTCGAGGCGCTTCCCGGTGTCGGTCGGAAAACTGCCAATGTAGTGCTCAATATCATATTTGGTGAACCCACCATTGCGGTGGATACGCATCTATTCAGGCTGGGAAACCGCACAGGCCTGGCACCGGGAAAAACTCCACTTGATGTTGAGAAGGGTTTGCTCAAGGCCATTCCCAAGACCTACCTTCGACATGCGCATCATTGGCTGATTTTGCATGGACGCTACATTTGCAAGGCGCGCAGACCTGAATGCTGGCGATGCCCGGTTTCCGACCTGTGTTCCTTCAAGGAGAAAACGCCGGCACCCGTTTGAAGATATGCACGAAATAGGACGTGGCAAACAGGGGTACGGCCAAATTTGCGATGGGTAGGAGCGACAGCACTGCAGGAATGAAGCCTGCAACGAAAATCGACGGCGCGTTTTGTTTGCGCAAGAGGCGGGCATCCTCAACGGGGAGATGGCGCATGGCAATCATTTCGAAATATTCGCGTGACAGAAGGTAAGCATTGGCCGTGACAAGAACCATGGCACCAATGCCTGTAAATATCAGGGGTAATGCCGCAAGGTTGACCAGCAACACCAGAAACGCAAATTGCAGCGACGTTGTAATGGCGCGGGTACCCGACAGGGGCGTTCCGGCGGCATCCTGCGGGTAGTGACGCTGCTCAACGCGAGCAGCAATATTATCCAGGAATAACCCAGCAAAAATTGCAACGACGGGTGACATCATGAAGAAGAATGCCACGACAAGGACTAGGCCCGCACCAATAGCAGCTAATGTTTCTGCCCAGGCCCAGGGAATTAAGGCCAGATATTGCAGCAGCACTTCCACGCCAATGAGTATGGCGACAAAGAGCAGCAGTGCCATGCCGATCGCCTTGAACAGCACCGAGCGGAATTCAGGGGAGAGCACATCGCCCAGGGCTTTGAATGCGGCAGGTATCATGTCCAAACAGGTAATGCTTCAGTCTTGCCACCGCAAGGGCCATGGGCTACGGACGGTCTCAAAAATGAGGTTTTCGAGACATGGCGCAGGCCCCCCTAGATGTTCTGACGATTGGCAATGCCATTGTCGATGTGATTGCCAAGGTAGACGACGCTTTTGTGCAACGGAATGGTTTGGTCAAGGGTTCCATGAACCTCATTGAAGAACCACGTGCTGAAGAGCTTTACGCCAGCATGGGACCGGCCATCGAGATTTCCGGTGGATCTGCTGGAAATACGGCGGCCGGCGTTGCATCGTTTGGGGGCAAGGCAGCCTATTTCGGCAAGGTCAAGGCCGACCAGCTCGGTTCCATCTATCGCCACGACATGCGGGGACAAGGCGTCCAATTTGATTCCAGGCCCGCAACGGAAGGGCCAGCCACGGCACGATCTTTCATCCTGGTGACACCCGAAGGTGAGCGCACGATGAATACCTATCTTGGTGCGTGTGTGCATCTCAATGCATCTGATGTTGACGAAGCCATCGTTTCAGCGGCCAAGGTCACCTACATGGAAGGTTACCTGTGGGACAAGCCGGAAGCCAAGGAAGCCTTCAAACTTGCGGCAAAGGTGGCGCGAAAAGCTGGGCGCCTTACCTCCATCACACTATCGGATTCGTTTTGCGTGGAACGTCACCGGGACAGTTTCCTTGAACTTATCAGAAACGACATTGACATCGTCTTTGGCAATGAGACGGAAATCAAGTCGCTTTATCTTACGCAGAATTTTGACGGGGCGTTGCAGGCGCTGCGCCGGGATTGCCGGATTGCTGTGGTGACGCGGGGAGCTCTGGGAAGCGTTGTTGCCCAGGGCGAGGACGTTATCGTTGCCCCGGCACTTCCCATTTCCCACGTGGTCGATGTCACCGGAGCAGGCGATCTCTATGCTGCGGGTTTCCTTTATGGATTTACGCAGGAGTTTGGCAACGCTCGTTCGGCACAATTGGGAAGCCTTGCCGCTGCTGAAATCATTTCGCATGTGGGGGCCAGGCCGGAAGTGAATTTGCGCAAGCATGCCATGGCCGCTGGCCTGCTTTAATCGCCTGAATCGTTGGCTGCCTCATCGGTACTCAGGGGTGTATTTTTCACGTGGATGCGGATGCGCTTGACGCGGCGCGGATCCGATTGCAGGATTTCAAACTCAAGTCCACTTGGATGCTTGATGATTTCGCCTCGTGCCGGAACCCTGCCTGCCATTTCAAAAATCAAGCCGCCGAGCGTATCGGCCTCGTCTTCCTCCTCATCGGAAAGTAAGTCAACGCCCAGCAATTTATCGACTTCGGATATTTGCACCCGCGCATCAGTCACATAGGTATTTTCGCCCTGGCGCTTGATGAGTTGTTCGTCGTCAGTATCGTGTTCATCCGAAATATCACCGACGATTTCTTCCACCAGGTCTTCAATCGAAACCAGGCCGTCGCTGCCGCCATACTCATCCACCACGATGGCAAGATGCATATGATCGGCCCGCATTTTGAGCAACAGGTCAGTGGCCGGCATTGACGGCGGCACAAACAACACCTCGCGATAAAGGTTGGCTTGTTTCACGGTGAGCGAGAGGTCGGTAGCCGAAACCGAAATGCTGGATAATTTGGTCTTTGACTTGAGCTTGGCACCTTTCACGGTCATCCAGCGCATGAAATCTTTCACGTGGATCATGCCCACCACATCATCAAGGGTTTCCCGGTACACCGGCAATCTGGAATGATTGGCTTCGTTGAACTTGAGCAGGAGTTCACGCATGGATGCTGTGTCTTCAATGGCCAGGATATCGGCGCGCGGCACCATCACGTCATCGACGCGAAGATCAGAAAACGCAATCAGATTGCGCATCATGGACTTGGTTTCGCTGCCCAGTTCTTCACCGGGGTTTTGCGCCTCGTGGGTCTCGATGACGTTCTGCAAATCCTGGCGCAAACCCTTGTCGCGAGGCTTGGACAGGCGATTTTTCAGTCTTTGAACAAATCCCTCGCGACGGGGTTCAGGTGTGTTGTCGTTACTCATGATTTATACGGATCTTCAATTCCCAGACCTGCCAAAATCGCAATTTCGCGGGCTTCCATGGATTCAGCCTCGGCATTCGTTTCATGGTCGTAACCTAGCAGATGCAGAGTGCCATGTACGATTAAATGAGAAATGTGGTTTGCGACGGGCTTATTTTGCGCCTTGGCCTCGTTAACGATTGTGCCAAAGGCCATGACGATATCTCCAAGTGGCCGCGGTTCATCTTTTGGCACGGGGATTCCGGCGGATACGGGAAACGACAGCACGTTGGTGGGATTTGCCTTGCCCCGCCACTGCCTGTTGAGTTCCAGAATCTGGCTGTCCCCAGTGAAAAGAACGCTGACTGAGACATCGTCTTTACCTACCGCGGCTGCAATGGCCCGACGCGTAAACTTCCGCAGATTGGCTATGGATTTCCAATCCCTGTCTTCAATCGTAATGTCCAGATTCATTTGGGTGAACTGAGATTTCGAACCTTGGCGCCCAATTTGTCGTAGGCAGCCACGATGCGACCCACCAAAGCGTGGCGGACGATGTCCGCAGTCGAAAACTTGACCTGGGCTGAACCTTCAACTCCATCAAGCACACGGCAGGCGTCATCCAGGCCGGAGGTGGCACCTATCGGCAAATCAACCTGGGTTGGATCGCCGGTGACCACCATGCGGCTGCCCTCGCCCAAACGAGTCAAGAACATCTTCATCTG
>JANMKJ010000313.1:0-5136 GCA_031371945.1 Rhodobiaceae bacterium | reverse complement strand
CGGGGTCGCAAGCCCCGACTCGATGCCAACCCGGCGGTCATAGTGCGGGTTTGACCACCATCCCTTCAGATCCTTGTAGCGGAAGACCCACGGCTTGCCGCAAGCGCCGTCGGTGATCGGGGTACGGGTCTGGCCGTCGCGGGCCGCATCAGTCTCATAGTACCAGTCATAGCCTTCACCGCCTGCAATTCCCGCCTGCAAAGAGGTGATGTCATAGGTCTGGGCGTTGCTGTCGCGCCAATCAGTGAGCGGCATGTAGTTGTCGATGCCTACGGCATCAATATGGGGACTTGCCCACAGGGGATCGAGATTGAAATGCACGTCATTACTGCCGTCTGCGGGGTGAAAGCCGAAGTATTCGCTCCAATCAGCGCCATAGGTCACTTTCGCATGGGGGAGGATTGCCTTCACTGCGGCTGCCAGTTCAATCAGCACGCTGACGAATGGAAATCCGCCGGCCCCATCCTGTATGCGGGTGAGGCCCACGAGTTCGCTGCCAATGAGGAAGGCATCAACGCCGCCCGCACTCGCGCAGAGAGTGGCGTAGTGCAAAATCATCGGGCGATACTGGCTGGCGAAGCCTTGCACTTGGCCTGCAACATTTCCCGCCTCGGAACTGATGCGGCCGCGCCATGGATAGCCTGTCATGTCCATGGCGATGAAGGGATAGAACACTGGCTTCAGCCCTCGGGCCTTCAGGTCAGTCAAGGCCCGGATGACTGACGCATCCGACGGTGTGCCGCCAAAGGCAGGCTTGCCGTCAACACGGCTGACGAGATGGGCGTTTTGCCGGGTGTAGCCCGCCACACTCCACGCATCCGGTGACGTTGCCTTGTCGCGGATTTCAACCCCGGGCTTCAGTGCACATGCGCCGCAGCGCAAGTCGGTGCCAAACCAGGTGACGACAAGCGAGGCCGATTCAAGATTGCTGCATCCCGCCGTCAAATCGTCAAGCGAAACTGTCCAGTCACTGCGGCTTGCCGAGACGTGGGCATTTTCGCTAGCCGTTACGCCGGGCTCGACATTGCGGGTGACAATTTCAGTGTCGTAGCCGAACTCGGTGCTGCCCGGAATGATATTGACGGCGCGCAACAGGTTTCCCGCTCCGCCTGCGGATGAAATGACTTCGAACGACAGCTGCGGCAAGCGATTGCCAAATTGTTGCAGCGGCAGGCGCTCGAATACGATGTAAGCAAGGCCGCGATAGGCCGGGGCGTTGCCTGCCCCCTCCTTGGCAGTAATCAGGCTGTCGGGCTGCTGGTCGTCGCCGCCGCGATAGAACCTGGTGGTTAAGGCGGTGATGTCAATTTCCTGGCCATCGGCCCAGACGCGACCCACCCTGTCGACCACGCCTTCACACAGACCTATGGCCACGTTGGCGTAATAGGAAAATTCGGTGGTGCGGGTTTTCGGGCCGCCCTTGGATGAAGATTTTTGGGTAGACGTTGAAACCACTTCCTCAAAATTCGTGGCCCAGATGACTTGACCCGCAAGGCGCATACGGCCCCACAGGCAGGGGATGGACCCTCCCTCCTCGGATGCCATGACGCGCAGGTCATTGAGGCGCGAGCCGGTCACGCGCTTGGTGCCCGAGCCAAACAGTTTTTGGTCAATGATGTTACCGGCAATGGCACCGGCGGCGCGGCCAATGATGCCTCCCACGGGACCGCCAAGGAACGTACCGAGCGCGCCACCTGCATATTGCAAGACGATGGTTGCCATCAGCGGGTCACTCCGGGAAAGCGGAACGCGAAGGCAAGCCTTGCCCGCCACCAGGGCGCAAGCGATACCTCGCTCACCACGGCCCCATCCTGGGCATGGATCATTGACGTTGATGTGGTGGCAATGCCCGTGTGCTTGGCGGCCAGATGCGAGCGCAACCTGAACAGCAAAACATCACCCGCCTCAAGTTCATCCACGGAAATTTCCGTGAGGTGACGGCGGCAGGCCTGTGCCAACGCCTCCGCCCTCGAAGACGAAGCCCAGTCGGGCGTATAGGCGGGCACGACTTCAGGTTCAGCACCTCTTGTATCGCGCCACACGCCACGCAGCAATCCAAGGCAGTCGCAGCCCACGCCTCTGAGGCTTGCCTGGTGCTGGTAGGGAGTTCCCAGCCAAAGTCGCGCGGCATTTACGATGTCGATTTGGGTTAGCATGATCTCGTCCAGTGTTTAGTTGCTGCGGCTGGCGCCGGTGTTGCTTTGGTCACCGCGCATGGCATAGGAGGCCACGAAATCGGTACCCGGCAGGTGGGGAAATCCGCGGTAGTTGACCGCGTTGGCGAATTTCGCCCGACAGGTTGCAAACTGCTTGTCACAACCTGCAGTCAAGGTGAAAGCATCGCCGACATGCACGTTGAAACTTGCGGGCTGCCAGAGCTCGAGGCAATTGCCGGCGTGGGATTTCACTTCGTCACGGCGGCCCGCATTGGCGCCATTGGTCCACAGCAAGGTTCCTGCCGAAAAAAATCCGTCGCTAAAATCTGCAAGGGCAGTTACGGCCAGGCGATAATTTTCCTCACACCGCACGACGAATCCCACAGCCCTGAACGCCGTGGCAGAAAGATCTACACCGCAGCGCCTGTCGCCCACACTGGCATCGCAGCCAAACTGGTAGACCCTGCCTTTCGTCTGGTTGAGCAGGTGGGAGAGCCCGCGCACTTCGGCTGTAAACCCCGTGCCGCCATGGGTGACTTCGCCCAGGTGACCCTTACGCAATAAAAGGCGCTGGGAAAAATCCTGCCAGTTCACCTTCCAGATTTCGATTGTTGCGTGGTCAAAGTCTCCGGCAGAAAGCCTGCCCTCATCAAGCTGGAGCGAGTTGAGGGCGCCCGACACTTCGAGGTTGTCAACGGCCAGCCCCAGTGACGATTCAATCTCACTGGCCGCAAAGCCCGCCTGCGCTTCAAACATCACGCCGTCAAAGCTGATGTCGCGATCGTGGTCGGTGAAGCCCAATGCCGCACCCTGTCGTGGCGCAAGCTTCCAGCAGTGGCAAAGGGTCGTGGTTCCTGTTGTGAAGTGGCCGGCAAGACCGGGGGGAAGGTGTCTCACAGCCTTATCTCCACAACAGGAATTTCAGGAATGTCGCCGGCACCAAACTGCGCCAGGTTGATGGTGAGCATGTCCGTGTCAAAGCGTACCGGCACGTCGAAGGCAAAGCCCGCCGTCACGGTTTCGCCTGCGGGCGGAATGAAGCCGGGTTCGAATGTGACGAGCCCAGTTGCTTCATCCACCGCAAAGCGGGTGGTGGCGATGCCTGCAACGGCTACAACCACTGAGCCCGCCAGCGGCTTGGTGATCTTTCGCGAATATCTGCGCGGGCCTGACCCATAGTGCTTGACCAGCTGGAAGGTCGCGGTTGCGCCATCCCCCTCGCCCATGGGTTGATCGCTTGCAGAAATGCTTTCACTGACGCGGCAGGATTTGAAATCCGTATGGTCCTTCCAGCGAAAGCCGTGCAGGCGGCCGCGGCGTTCTTCAAAGAACGCCACCACGGCATGAATGTCATCCAATGATTTGACGCCGAAGCCGGCATTGTAGCTGCGCCGGGAATCGGCCCAGCGGGTGTTGCGCTGTTCATGGCCAGAGGCAGTGGTGACGATCTCCGTCCGCCGCTCGGGCCCACCGCTGGAGCCCCGCGATATATCCGCGGGAAACCGCACCTCATCAAAGCTCATGATTCAAAGGTTCCTTTGTCCACGCGCCACAGCACGGGCCACGACACTTGCCACCTGGCTTTGCGATTGACGAAAGCTGGCGGCATCGGGCGTTGAGATATTCACGGTGACGTGGGTGGAACCCGCACCGTTCATGCGCACACCGAGCTTGCCGTCGCCGCCGCGGGCCAAGGGCATGATGGCTTCAGCGCCAGCCTCACCCATGAGGCCCGTTCCACCACGCATGGGAAAAAGTGTGGGGCTGTTGACAATGCCACCGCTGGCAAAGGGCTGGACCTTGCCAACCAGCCCGCCCACCAGCGAACCGAGCGGACCCAGCGCAGACGACAGCGCCTGCCCGGCGAGCGATAGGGCAAGGCTCTTCAACACGTCTGACAGTTTTCGGCCGTGGATGATGGCACCGGCGAACGAGCGCACCATGGTTTGGCCAAAGCCATCGGCCATACGGGTGAGGCCCTGCATTTCGCTGCGCAACGCAGCGGTCTGCAGGGTGAGGGCCGCCACCTTTCCTGTTGGGTCGTCACTCATGTGTCGGGGTACCTTTTCATCAGATCATCAAAGTCGAAGGCAGACAGCGGCGGCGGGGCCGTGCCAAATGCCGCTGCCAGTTCACGGGGCGTGGCGTTCCAGAATTCACGGGGACTGAGACGCAATTCGCCCAGTCCCACTTGCATCAGGCGCTGCCAGGGAAATGTTCCGCAGGCAGCGCGGGGTGATTTCCCGGCTTGTGGTCCGGCGTCACGAAGGTTGCGGTGAGGAGGCGTGCCACGATGTCGAGGTAGCCTGCAGCACCGCCGCTGGCCTGCATGGCACCCACATCAGCGTCGGATATCTGGGTGCCGCCGCCGCGCATGCCGGCACCGATGATCCTGATGGCATCGCTTGCCCCGATGCGGCCCTGCTCGAAACGTTCGGCAATGGCGATCAGGTCCTTGTCGCCATAGGCACTTTCCAGTTCGGCCAAGGCGCCAAGGGTCAGGCACAGGGTATATGTAGCACCGCCAAGTTCTGCGGCAACTTCTCCACGGTGGCGGTTTGCCATGTCACACCTCCACAAACACGAGTTCACCCGCCGACCTGAGGGCAAGATCGAAGGTGACTTCGCCATCGTGACGGCCGGAAAATTCAAGTGCCGTGATCTGGAATGGGCCTTCCACCACGCCAAAGTCCGGGATGATCACCTGCCACCTGCGAATGGTGCCGTTGAAAAAATAGCTGCGGATGGTGGCATCGGAACTGGCATCCTTGAACAGGCCCTGGCCTTTGATCGCGGCTTCCTTCAGTCCCGCACCGGCAAGCAATTCGCGCCAGGCGCCGGCAGACTCCTGGGAGGTGACATCAACGGTCTCCGTGTTGAACGAAAGCGCATTGGCGCGCAGTCCGGCCACGGTGACAAATGCGCCGCTCCCGGTTGAATCGAGTTTGAGCAGAAGGTCTCGGCCTTTTTGGGCTGTCAT